>JBKJSQ010000006.1:0-6981 GCA_046594495.1 Minisyncoccia bacterium
TCGACATTCCGAACATGCAATGGGGAATAGTCGAGGCAAATTTCGAAGGAGAGTCACGATGAGTATTAAAACTGGTTCACTAATAAAATCCACATGCGACCATACCTCGGAGTTCTGTTTGCTGGAGCGTATCTCGTAATATCCGGCTATTTGATAGGAACGCAGGGACTGTTCGGGGAAAGTTTTATCGCGATTTTGCTTGGGATGCCGTGGGCACTTATTCCATCGTTCTTCGAGTACGGTGGTGGAGGTAGTAGTGTTCTTATGTATGCGCTGGTGCTTGCGCCAATTGCGCTCAACGCCGATCTACTCTACTGGATAGGTCGAAAGCTCGGCTAAGGCGTCTATACGCGCACAAATTGTGTTGCGTACGTCAGGGTAAATACCAGCAAACACTCCTGTATACTTCTTGTATGAACATCCTCAGAAGTATCGGGGCTGTTACCGGAGGATTTTTGGTAGTTGCCATGCTTTCAATCGGCACAGACCGGGTACTCGAGCGAATTGGTGTCTTTCCCGCACCGAGTGAGCAGGGTCTTTTTATCACGTGGATGCTCGTGCTCGCTTTTTTCTATCGCAGCGTGTACGCGGTACTCGGTGGATTTGTAACGGCGTATCTCGCGCCACACAACCCAATGCGTCATGTGCTCGTACTTGCGATCATTGGCACGCTTGGTGGAGTTATGGGAATTTTCGCTGGATGGAACGTGTCGGCACACTGGTATCCAATCGCAATCGCTGTTACTGCGTTTCCACTCGTGTGGTGGGGAGGCAAAATGGGTACGCCCAAGCCAAACATGTAGCATGCCATTGCACGATGCATTCATATTCCATAAAAGGCGCCAGATTGGCCGCTTTTTTTGTTATATACTTTGCCGATGATTCAGTCTAGAAAATCCTTAATAACAAGCGTGCTCCTGTCTGTTTTAGTATTTCCGGCCATTGCTTCCGCAGCAACGGCCACAATTCAAAATCTCTCCAATGCGAGTCCGCTCGCCAAGACAATCGTTACGTTCTCGATGACTGTCGCCGGAATGAGCTTACCGACGTACCGATTATCAGATTCGTTTCCGGCTACGTCTATTCAATCAACAAATATGAACTACGCCGGAAATTTCTATTGGGTTCCCAACATTACCGATATCGGTACGCACAATCTGACGGTGACCGCAACAGATAGCGAAGGAAATTCCACCACGGCCACGCAGTCAATCAATGTATTGCCACCGCCCTCCATATCTATTCAGTCGGTCTTGCCGGGTGCCACCATCATGCCTGGTTCTACGCTCACATTCTCAATTACGTCACCGGGATTCATAAACCCATCGTATAGCGCGAGCGACACCTTTAGTGGCTCGAGTGTGTCAAACGGATCTACTATAAGTGCCGCGGGCAATTTCTCATGGAAGCCCGACGCGACTCAAAACGGGGACCATACCATTACAATTTATGCGTTCGATGCACAAGGACATAGCGCGTATGCATCGCTTCCGATACGAGTAGGAGCAGGACCAGCAATTACTATTCCATCAAATGTGAATACAGCACTTTCGACCGGACAGCAGCTGTCGTTTACGCTCTTGCCGTCCGGATACATACCCAATGGATTTTCGGTAAGTGACACGTTTACGGGCGTCTCCACCATTTCAAACGCCAATATAAACGCATCCGGTTCGTTCGTGTGGGTACCCACTTCAGCAGATGTCGGAGTTCATACGATTACCTTTACTGGTCAAGTTGGTTCGTACGGACAAAGCGCGAGTTCATCGCTCACCGTAACCGTACTAGGGGTTGGCGGCGTGCTACCAGTACCAACGACTGCAATGACAACGACGCCATCGTCAGCCACTGGTGCTTCCGCTGTAGATCTACTGAAACAGCTCGCACTTCTCAAGGCACAGGCTGAAGGGACTAAGCCCACTCAGACTGTCGGAAGCAGCTATATTTTTACTTCATATCTGAAACAGGGTTCAGAGAATGACGAAGTATTAGAGTTGCAAAAGGTTCTTAAGAAACTCGGTCACTTAAAAGTTGCGCCAAATGGATATTATGGACCGTCCACCGTGGCTGCCGTCAAGAAGTTTCAGGCTGCGCACAAGCTCGACCAGCTGGGAGCAGTCGGCGTTGGTACACGACTTGAACTGAATTCGTTGACCAGCAGTGCCTCGGGCGAGCTACCGGCTCCGTCTGCAGCGGTAGACACCGCGTACGTGTTCACGCATTTTATGGGGCCCGGCGATGACGACACAGAAGAAGTGCTCGCATTGCAGAAGAGGCTCGCATCGCTCGGCTTCCTGAAAACGGAAGCAACCGGATATTACGGGGCGGGAACTGAAGCAGCAGTAAAAAAATTCCAAGCGAAGCACAATTTGCCTCAAACGGGTTACGTTGCAAAGAACACGCGAGCAGTATTAAATGCACAATAAGACTCACGTATGAAAATTCTTTTAGTTGATGCGGACGGTGTTGTTCTTAAAAAACTTGGCTACTTCAGCGAGAAAATCGCAAAGGAGCGAAACGTACCAATGGAATTAATGACACCGTTCTACAATAATGAGTTTCGTCAGGCACAGCGCGGGAAAGCAGATCTCAAGGCGGAATTGATAAAGTATTTGCCACAATGGAACTGGAACAAAACAGTGGATGAATTCGTGGGGTATTGGTTTACAACCGACGCGCACCCCGATGAACAGGTGTTCGCATACATCGAGCGCTTGCGAAGTGCTGGCATAAAAGTGTATCTCGCATCCGATCAGGAGCGCTATCGAGCAGAGTATATGTGCGAATCACTCGACTTTAATAATCGACTTGATGGCTGCTTTTTTTCGTACAAATTGGGATGCAAAAAATCTGAGCCAGCGTTTTATGAACATGTACTGCACACGCTTGGCATAGATGCGAAAGAGGTCGTCTTTCTCGATGACGATCAGACCAATGTGGATGTTGCATCAGAGTTTGGAATTGACGCGCATCACTACAAGTCTATCGAAGACCTGATGGCTATAAGCCAAACTGTATAAAAAGTATCTAACGCAAAAAGACGGGAAATAGCCCGTCTTTTTTGCGTCGGGCGCAGATGCAATTACATTTGCGGCGTGCTCGTTGAGCAGTTGCGGCAGTCTTTCTTATGTGTGAGCACAAGATAGACAGCTGACAAGCCCACAAGTACGTATACGATCCACTCGATCATTGGCATACCGCCGAGAATGAGATTCACGAGGTTTAGATTCGATCCCATAAATCCGCCGATACCGACGAGCCCCCAGTTAAGTGCTCCGACCATCGCGAGAAGAAATGCGACCATGTGCAATGCTTTCATATATGTTGAAATATTTAGATACTAGAACGAGTCGACCGCTCGCTATCTAAGTATGTCATCCTCATCATGTAATGAAGCGGAGGGTGTGGAAATCAATGTGATGCACTCGCTGAGACTATGAAAGAGGGGACACAGTGCCGGGGAGATGCGCAGCTCAATGATGAGGGCACTGATTCTTTTGTCTAATGTCCGTTTATACTGTGCAGTATGGGGGAATTCTTTCGAACGTTACCGAAAAACATAGTTGGCAGTTTTGTTGGGATGAAGATCATTTTCTTTATTCTGGCTGCTATTGCAACATATGCGATCGTTCAAATCGGTACCGATTGGAGATACTTGCTTGCGGTTCGTGATCCTGATCTCAACAGGATGTTCTTTCCGGCGCTCGTGCTCGGTGGGGTGCTCCCCGTTTCACTACCGCTCTTTTTGATTTTTTACGGCTGGATGTTTGAAAAACAGATTGCGACGCACGCCGGCTGGGCGCTCGGTCAAGCGGCTCTCATTGGTTCACTCATCTCTTCAGCACTGAAGGCTTTTACGGGTCGTGTTCACCCCAACATATATGATCTCGCGGTTGATTCGAGCCACAATTTTCAGTTCGGATTTCTTGAGCATGGCATTTTTTGGGGATGGCCGTCGTCGCATACCACAATCGCCTTTGCGATGGCAGTAACGCTTATTCTATTGTTTCCAAAGCATCGACATATTGTCTTTTATGCGGTTGTGTATGCGCTCTACATCGGTATCGGTGTTTCGCTTGAAATACATTGGCTATCTGAATTTGTTGCAGGAGCGTTTATTGGGACTGCCATCGGGCTCACGGTAGGCGCCTCATTTCGGAAGTCCGCGCAGGCAAAGTGATACACTGCTGCGGTATGTCACACAAAAATTCCCCACACCTGGAGCCGCATGATAGCGCGTCGTTATCAAGCACGAACTGGCTTCGTGCAGCGGTGCTCGGTGCCAACGACGGTATCGTTTCAGTTGCCGCGCTCGTGGTGGGTGTTGCGGGGGCAACGTCGGATGCAAACGCAATTTTCATTGCCGGCATTGCTGGCCTTATGGCGGGTGCGCTTTCGATGGCGGTTGGAGAATTCGTATCGGTAAGCAGTCAACGCGATACCGAGAATGCGCTTCTCGCAAAGGAGAAATATGAACTCGAGCATTTTCCGGCGGAGGAGTTAGAAGAGCTTACGAAAATCTACGAAGGTAAGGGCTTGGGACGGACCACAGCAGAAACGGTGGCGCGCGAATTAACCGAGCACGACGCGTTCGCTGCGCACGTCGAGGCAGAGCTTGGTATCGATCCGCATGATCTCACAAGCCCGTGGCAGGCAGCGTTTGCGTCCGGCGCAGCATTTACGGTGGGCGCAATCATTCCGCTTGCGGCTATTCTTATTCCGCCACCCGAATACAAAGTTATTACCACATTCGCGTCGGTATTGTTGGCCCTTGTTATAACTGGCGTATTGAGCGCAGGGGTGAGTCGTGCTCGTGTATGGCACGTAACACTTCGCATGGTCGCAGGAGGAGGGCTTGCAATGCTCGCCACGTTCCTCATAGGAAATTTGTTCAATGTGAGTGTGTAACGGACTGTTTTATGGAACGTATTTCAACATTTGAAATACGTAAGTCTACTATTATTCAATCGTCACAGTAGTGATGCAAAAAATTGTTCCGGCGTTCATCCTCCTTGGTGTTATTTCAGTTGCTGTCTGGCTCTCCTGGGGGAGCATTAACCCTGCGGCACGACCCCCGCTTGCAGCAGCAACATCGTCGTTCGCAACAACAACCACTGATGAAGTAAAGCCCCCATTTGAATGCAATGCTGACGGAAAAGTGTGTCCCGACGGAAGTACAGTTGGGCGAACGGGGGAACAATGCGAGTTTGCATCATGCCCTACAGCAGAGGCTACAAACGCAGTAATCCGCACGAGTATGGGTCAGGTTATGACCGGTTTGAATATATCGATAACACCACATGAAGTTATAGATGACAGTCGCTGTCCCGCCGATGTGCAGTGTATCTGGGCAGGGACCGTGTACGCGCGGGTGACTATCAAAACACCAAATAGTGTACGAGGAGAAACGCTCGAGCTCGGAAAGTCAGTCAAAATCGACGGATACACTATCACGTTTACCGAGCTTACTCCGGTTCCGACGTCCGGCGAAGTTATACCGGTATCGTCGTACCGTTTCATATTTAGTGTGTCAAAATAGTGCGCATTGACCATTGTCACATCGCCATGCATATTGCAGGCAGATTGGAGACGGGGAATGGATGAACTCAGATTTCTAACAGGTTCGGAGCGACGTGCAATAGAGCTGCGGGAGGTCCTCAATCCGAACCGCGCGGTGACACACGAGGAACACGTGCGCCGGTTTCAGAATGCGCTCTTTGCAATCTACTTTCAGGCTGAGTGGGTGCGTCCTCGGGCACTCTCGTGGCGAAACTTCTGTGTGGGATGTGCCGCATGGTCGTACCGTAGCGATGCCTCAACACACGAGGACCGCTGGCGATTATTTCGCGGTATGAATACGAAAGTGTCAGAAGGTGACCGCAACATATGTGCGGAACCGATTGCAATCAATGCGGCCTACGCTGCAGCCCGCACGGAGATTATAGGAATCGTCGTGGTCGGTCTGCCTCGTGAAGAGGATAGTACGCGAACACTGCGCCCGTGTGAGCATTGCCGCGCACTTATGAAGCAACATCCGCTCATTACTCCGCAAACGCTCGTTGTTTCGGCTCGACCGCCGGATAAACCGACCGAGCTCATCGAAAGCATGGGCGATATTGAGCACGATGTTCACACGTTCGAAGCTCTATTACGGGAATATGGCGAATGGTAGTCGCCACAACTCAGTCGCCCGCATTGGGCGACTTTCTGTATACTGGCCGTCGACTTTATGGACCACCTACACGAATTTTGAACACGAGCGTATATATTGCAGGTATGAAAAGAAATAATTCCGGATTCCTCATTACAATTCATCTTTACGGTTAAAAAGTAGTAATTGTAGAGTCCAAGCATCTATGGTGGTTCTTTTTTGTCTCGTTGACACGAGTAACCTGTCGGCCTAGTCTACACACCGGAGAACATGAAAGGCGAATTGATGAAAGTATTCGTAGTCGACCCGGACTCGGAGACCGCGCAAAGCATCGAGGCAATGCTGAAGTCGATCGATGCCGCAGTGCGCATCGAAGACCTCGGTATCGAGGCGATCGACCAGATCAAAATGTTCTCGCACGACGTGATCGTGACCGAGATCAATCTACCGGATATCAGCGGATTTGACCTGATCGCTGATCTAAGGAAGGCAGGGGTACGTGTACCGATCGTTGTGATTGCAGGCGTCTCGACACCGCAGGTACATGCGCAAGCGCTTAATGTCGGAGCGGACGCATTCCTTACGAAGCCGTTCCACAAGGACGTACTCATCGCGAATCTGGAAGCGGTGATACGCAGACATCATGGATTCGCGTCTCCCCTCATCGAAGCAGGCGATTTATCGTTCAATATGAACGACAAGCAGGTTCGTATCAAGGGCGTACCGGTGTATTTCACCGACACGGAATCGCGCTACATGCAGATTTTACTTTTGCGTCAAGGAATTACGGTGACAAAGGAAATGATCCTTGATCACGTCTACGGCGGCAT
>JBKJSQ010000093.1:0-16037 GCA_046594495.1 Minisyncoccia bacterium
TGCTCGGCTTTGGCGTTGAAGACTCTGCTGATGGTGTGAGACTCTACCGAAAAAATTAGTCGTCGTTATACAAAATACACACATCCCTCAAGACCGTGAGGGATGTGTGTATGCATGAATGTCCAAGTAACACATTCATTAATTCCACGCGATAGCCTGGAATGGGTTATATAACTTCCCTAATAATCCGACAATCCTGAATGAAGAGTTATTCAGTAACTACAAAGTTCACGAGTTTGTTTGGCACAACGATGATTCGAGTGACTGTTTTTCCAACAAGTCGATCCGACATCGCTATGGCAGCTTGTGACTGCGTTTCTGCTTCTCCCGAGCCCATAGGTAGCGTCACTTCACCGCGAGTTTTACCATTGATTTGAATTGCGACCGTTACCGTATCCTCTTCAAGCATATCTTCGTCGTATACCGGAATTGGAAACGACTGAATAGAATCAATGTGTCCGATCTCGTGCCAGAGCTCTTCCGCAATGTGGGGCGCAAACGGCGCAAGCAATTGTAGAAAGCGTCCAAACTGGTCCTTCGACACATCTTTCTTTTCTGCATCGTTTGCAAATATCATCAATGTTGAAATGGCTGTATTAAACTTGAACAGTTCGATATCTTCACACACCTTCTTGATTGTGCGATGCAACAAACGCTCAAGCGATTGGTCTGGTGTGTCTCCCGCTTTTGACGCCAGCTTCCACACACGCTCCAAAAATCGCCGCGAACCGATCATGCTTTGTGTATTCCATGCAATAGAATCCTGAAACGGTCCCATAAACATTTCATATACACGGAGCGTATCTGCGCCGTAGCTCTCCACGATGTCGTCTGGATTGATGACGTTGCCGTATCGCTTACTCATTTTTCGGCCATCCTCCGCCATAATGAGCCCTTGATGTCGAAGCTTTAGAAATGGCTCGTCAAAATTCACATAGCCCATATCGCGCAATCCCTTTGTAAAAAAGCGTGCATACAAAAGATGCAAGACCGTATGTTCTGCCCCGCCGATATATAGATCAACCGGTAGCCAGTCTTCGAGCGCCTTAGATGATGTGAACTCTTCGTTGTTATGGGGATCGGCAAAACGAAAAAAATACCAGGAGGAGCACGCAAACGTGTCCATCGTGTCGATCTCGGGAGACCATCCTTTGCCGAATATTCGCTCCGTGCGCTCCTTAAGCTCTTCAGAGCTTCCGAGCGGCGACGTACCCTTCGGCAGGTATTCTACGTCGGTCGGAAGCAACCATGGCAGATGTTCCGCCGGAATTGCATGCGGATTTCCCTCCGGGTCGTACACGATCGGAATCGGCGTACCCCAATACCGTTGTCGCGAAATAAGCCAATCGCGCATTTTGTACGTTTTCTTAACGCGTCCGAACTTCGTAGCCATTGCACTCTTTGCTTCAGACACACTCATTCCGTTGAAGTCACCGGAATTTACAAGCACCTGCTCTTCGCCATACAGCGCATCCGTATAGGTATTGATTTTTCCAAGCGCTAAATCGAGCGCAAGTTTGTTGTTATGGAACAATCCGTGTTTTTGCGCCTCTTCGTATGTGATCCACATGGTGTCATGTAGCTTGCGCTCTTCTTCTGAGAGCGGACCTTTCTGGTCGTTCACGAGTTCCATTAATACTGGCGTGTCCATTCGAGAGCGCCATTCTTTTTTATGCCCGGCATAGAAATGTGATTCCACGGCGATGGGCGAAACAAATACAGGCTTCACTTCATACCCAGTTTCCTCAAGCACTTCGCGAATAGCAGCACGCTCAATCGTTTCGCCCTTCTCAACGCCACCGATTACATTGGTAACCCATTTGTGTTCCTTCCATTTGAGGAACAACAATCGCCCATCATCGCTGCGTACCACCGCATTCACCGTTTCGCGAAACACTGCATCCGGCCGCTTGTCTTCGGCTCCATACACAGGCATGACAACTTGCCGAATTGGCAGATCGAATTTCCGAGCAAATGCCATATCACGATCATCGTGTGCCGGCACCGCCATAATTGCGCCGGTGCCGTAATGAGCAAGCACGTAGTCAGCAACATAGAGCGGAATGCGTTCACCGTTTGCAGGATTAACCGCCAGCACACCCTTGAGTTGCACGCCGGTTTTTTCTTTGTCGTTCGACATGCGGTCGATGTCAGTCTTCTTTTTTGAAGCGTCTACATATGAAGCAACCTCGTCATTATTGTCGAGTACTGTTTTATGCTCGAGTGCAAGCGTTACCCACTCGTGCTCCGGTGAGAGCACCAGGTATGTTGCGCCGAACAACGTGTCGGGGCGTGTGGTAAATACGCGAGTTGTCGGGCGCATCCACATGAGTGCGTCCGGCTCTGTGTCACCTTCAAAGTGGCGCTTTTCAGCTTTCGTAACAATGAGTCGTGCATCTAAACTCTTTGCGAGCTCCTCCAAATACGGCGCACGATCAGGCTCCTGCGTGTCGGAGAGCACCATGCGATATCCGGTCAATTCCTTGATGCGTTCAAAATCGAAATCCCAACTGAATGTCGTATGGAATGGCCGCTCCCCCATATTGGCAATGCCCGGTGGCGCTGCTGGAGCGATCAAAACGAGCCCTCCAATCTTCTTTCCACGCTTCAAGAGGGCTTTCATAGCCACGATGGATCCCAAACTGTGACCAACAAGAATTGTGTTTTCGTCAAAGTCTGCCGACTCCAATGCTGCTTGTACCTGCTCCTCTTCTACCGGATTGTTTGTATTTGGAAGCTCTGGAATAATTACGGTATGACCGAGCTCCTCAAGCTTCGCGCGGTACCAATGATTACGAGGTCGATCCGCTCCGCCCGTAAAGCCGTGGAGATATACATACTTGTACAACTTTCCCATATCCAACCCAAAATCGATCTCAGCACCCTCCGAACGGCCGATCCAATTGCGCTGATTTATCTTAGTACTTTCCGGCCAATCAATACTATCGAGACTGTCTGCAAGCTCATCCGCATAGTCAGTAATTTTATAAAACCACTGTTCAAGATCTTTCTTTTCAACAACCGCGCCGGAGCGTTCTGCCGTGCCATCAGGAAGAACCTGCTCGTTCGCAAGCACTGTCTGATCTACCGGATCCCAGTTCACGAGCGCTTTCTTTTTGTATACCAAGCCCTTCTCGAAGAACTTTGTGAAAAGCCATTGTGTCCAGCGGTAATAATCCGGACGATGCGAACCAATTTCGCGATCCCAATCATATGAGAGCGATAGATTCGATATTTGCGATTTGAATGTAGCAATCGATTCGTCTGTCGTTTGCTGTGGTGGTGTACCGGTTTTAATCGCGTAATTTTCTGCCGGCAAGCCAAAAGCGTCCCAGCCCATTGGATGGAGCACGCGATAACCCTCCATACGCTTTTTGCGTGCAACGATGTCGGACGCAATATATCCTTTCGGATGTCCAACGTGAAGCCCTGCACCGGATGGGTACGGAAACATGTCGAGCACGTAATATTTTGGCTTCGTGAGATCGGTATCGGTTTTATAGGCACCGTCTTTCGCCCACTTCTTTTGCCACTTTTGTTCGATTTTCTTGTGGTCGTATGACTTCATTCAGACAAGACTATCACGAGAGCGTATGCACGAAAAACCCCGCTATTGCGGGGCTTGTCGCAGGATGCAACTTATATTTTTGTGGGCGTACCCCTCGGATACACCGGGTATCGTTCAGGGTCCAGTGTTCGTTCAAAACACTTTTCACCGACTCCGTGCGCCCAGTTCTCACCTTCTCCCCCAATGGATGCCGGAAACGGACGATCCATTTCGGAGTTCATGCCCTCAATGGAATCTTTGTTGAATGTTGCACAGAGTTCAAACGTATAGGGTGCCGTTTTTACGCGATACACGTAATCAACGGACGACTGCGGATCCTTTGGAATAAAGTTGCCTGAAATTGGGTCGGCAACTTGCGCGAGCTCAGTCGGAAGCACGCCCTTTGTTTGGTAGTAGTTGATGATCTGCCACTGAATGTTCTGCAGGTCGCTCACCTTCTGCGAATCGAAGCGCTGCAAGCGAACAGACGCCGGTGACCCAATGATGAAGAAACCTGAAACGATTGAGAGAAACACGAGCACTCCAGCCGCGATTCCCACAGAGCGTGCCTTGCCCGGAAACTTAATCCAGTAGCCCCAATAGTCTGCAAGGAAGTGCATGAATACACCGGCCGCAACAAGGAGAATGACAGCAACTTTAAGCGCAAATCTTGTTGTGAGTTCACCGCCCAAGAAGTAATTTATGAGCGTAATACCATCGATAACCATCGCGAGTCCTGCGAGAAAGAGTGTCAGAAATAGTGCCCATCGTCGTACCCAAAGGTCCTCTTTTGTGTGGTCGCGGGTTATGTCCTTGCGAATTATCTGCAGAAGCAAAATCGTAACCGGGACAAGCACAATTAGGCTCGCCATCGCGAAACGAATCGAGCCGGAGTACGGATCGTAGTTGTAGTAATTGCCGGAGAGTGCGTCCGGAAATGCATTATCTATATAGGCGAACAAGAGCGTGATAAACGAAACGACGCTTCCGTAGAGGCCAACCATGGCCCCCGTCCATAAGAAGAAGTCCTTCGGGGTTACTTTATGTGTATGCATGATGAAACTATAACGTATACCCTCCTCATTGACATACATCCGTTATCATTGTCATAAAATATACTAGAAACAGGACCGCTTACAAGTATAAAGGCTTCGCTTTCGTACTTTTGTCGCAATGTACCAGAGTTGGACTCTGGTACTAGGAGTGGAGGAATTCCATCACGTCGCCATCTTGCACAATGTACTCCTTGCCTTCTATGCGAAGCTGTCCCTTTTCCTTTGCTTTTGATTGCGAGCCGTTTTCAAGGAGCTTGTCCCACGAAATCACTTCTGCACGGATAAATTTATCCTTGAAGTCGCCATGAATCGCAGCACCTGCTTCCGGAGCAGTCGAGCCACGCTTAATAGTCCACGCACGCGTCTCCTTTTCTCCTGTTGTAAAAAATGAAATGAGATCGAGCAACTTATATCCCGCTTTTATGAGTGCATCGAGGCCGTCTTCTGCAACACCAAGCTCGCGTCGGAAATCCATCTTCTCGTCATCATGCACTTCAGAGAGCTCGTGCTCTATTCCGGCATCTACAAACACATAACCGGCGCCTGATTGCTCGAGAAAATCCTTGAGCTCTCGCCATCGGGGACCATTTTCCGCATCGATATTAACGACACCCGCTTTGCGATTCAGTATGTAAAGCAGAGGCTTCATGGTGAGAAGCTGCAGTTTCTTTACAGCCGGCATCTCTGCGGTTTCCAGCTGCACTGTACGTGCCGCCTTGCCGTTTTGCAGTGCCGGCACAATTTTGCGCAGCACATCGCGGGTCGCAACAATTTCTTTATCATTTCCTTTTGAATCTCGCTCAGCGCGCTCCAGCATTTTTTCTGCGGTCTGCAGATCTGCAAGCACGAGCTCCATGTCGATAATCTCGATGTCATGGCGCGGATCAATTTGGCCGGCTACATGATGTATATCCTCGTCGTCGAACATGCGCACTACTTCCGCTATCGCGTCGGTCTCACGAATATTCATAAGAAACTGATTACCGAGCCCCTCCCCTTCGGAGGCGCCTTTAACCAGTCCGGCAATATCCACGAATTCAACAGCTGCAGGAAGCGTCTTTTGCGAATTCGACATTTTCGATAACGCATGTAATCGATGATCCGGAACTGCAACAACGCCAACTGAAGGATCGATGGTAGCGAATGGATAATTAGCTATGAGTACCCCCTTTTTTGTAAGGGCATTAAAAAGCGTGGATTTACCCACGTTTGGTAGACCGACTATTCCGATCGAAAGTGACATTCGGCCCATACTAGCCGAAATCACGGCTTTATGCCACAGTTTTTCAGGAATTCACATAGCTTCATGGCATTGGAGATGGCAATGTCGCCTCAACTGAAGCCGGCGACTAACATGTATTGCTAGAAAATCGGCCCAGTGTACACGTAGATTAGAGCGTCGACGTGATCGCTCCATAAAGAAAAGGCGTTGCGGAAATATTTCCGCAACGCCTCGTTTTGTACTTGTGTGGTCAGCTCTTAGTCGCCACCACCTCCGCCGCCGTCACCACCACCGCCGCTGTCACCACTGCTACCAGAGTCAGTGGAGTCGGAATTACTGGTGTATGCGGAGACGTTCGAACTGGAACCGTCGCCTGACTTGCTTCCGCCGAATCCCGAATCCGATCCCGCATCAGCCGTTTCGAGTTCGCTCCGGCCGTTGCTGGTATCGATATTGCCTTCGTTGGCCGAACCCGTGAAATCAGGACTCGTCGGCGCATCTTCCGCCGACACGATGGTGGCATCAAAATTCATGCCGCCCGACTGCGTTCCGTCTTCGAGCAGCGAGCCCTGAGACGGGTCGAAGTTTGCCGGCAATTCCGAGACAGCTTGGTGCAAGTCGTCGGGCAGGTCGAAGATGTCATTCATCGGCTCATTGAAGGATGCGATGTCTTGTTGAACCGCATCCTGCCATGTGGTCGTTGTACCATCCACGCCCATCGCAGCATTGCGATCATGCTCGGTGAAGCCAAGCGGTGCCGCTTGAGCGTCGCCCGGACGAAGCAGTGCGTACGCTAATCCGAGTCCTGCCGCGGCAGCGAGCGCCATCCCAACGGGGTTGGACTTGCTGCCAATCATGCGACCGAAAATTCCGGGCGCCGGTTGCTGGTTCCGTCCCTGCACGTGAACATTCATGGTGTGCTCGGGCGGGATGCCCATATCAGCCGCAGTCTTCCAGG
Source organism: Minisyncoccia bacterium (assembly GCA_046594495.1). Taxonomy (GTDB): domain Bacteria; phylum Patescibacteriota; class Minisyncoccia; order Phycocordibacterales; family UBA2100; genus UBA10103. The sequence goes on from JBKJSQ010000093.1 coordinate 6,783, forward strand.
CATCGATATTGGCGCCGAGAAACAAAATCAGCCAGCCCTTCTTGCGCTTATCTTCAACGAGCGCGCGGATGGAGGCCGTCGTCCTGTGCTTCTTCGAGGCGTTTTCGAGCCCGTCTGTGAGGATCCACAGAATGTTCTTCACGCCGCCGCTCTCATCGACGTTGTCATTGAGGGCGGAGTCGGTCGCATCGAACAGCGGCGTAAGCCCCCGCGGCACGAATTCGTCGTCGCGAATGAGATCGATGTCGACGACCTTCCCCTTTCGGATCGGATCGTATCCCATCGAATCGAATGTGACGATGAGAATGTCAGCATCACGGCCGGCCTTGTCGTCATTCACCGTTTGCAGATAGGCATTCACGCCCTCCACAACCGGCTTCCGCCACGCAGCCATTGAACCGGACCTGTCGATCAAGCCCCGCATCTTTATAACTCTTTGCATGCTATTCCCCTGTAATGATCATGAGAAGCAAATGATCGGATGATCAATCGCACTCGCAACAATTATAGGACGCCATATTCATCATGTCAAGTATCAATATGCAAAAAATATGGCTTTGTACAGCCCAAAAGTGACGCAAACATGTCCTAAACTATTCCGACGATCTCTACGAGATCTTCCCTATCATATTATGCGCCACGCGAACCAATATCTTTTACTTGCGCGAGCCATTTCGCTTTTGTTTCTTCAGGGATATTTTCTGCAGGGCCATACCACTTGGTGCGCACTGAAAATCCGGCGAACCACAAGATTCCCCAACGCAATTGAGCGTTTACGTTACCAGGCAAAAATCGTACGAGCAACGGCTGCGTCCCGCTTGTCATGAAAATTCGTGCAGTTTTTCCGCGGAATAACCGATGCCAGAAAATGGTTCGTTTCCCCGTTTTTGTTTTGATGTATCGAAACGCAGAGCCCGGCAACCATGCTCGGTCAAATAATCCTTTCAAAATCGCAGGCATGCCGACCCACCACACCGGATAAATAATTACAAAATGATCAGATGTGGTTACGAGTTCCTGAAAGCGCTTCAGATCGGGCTCAAGATCCTGCATTGCACGATAGCCATGGCGCAGCAGTGGATCAAATTGCATATCTCCAATGTTCAATCGCTCCACGGTGTGCCCTGCGGCACGCGCCGCTGCTTCATACGTATCGGCGATGGCTCCGCACATCCCCACCTTATCGGGATGACCGAGCAATAAAAATATTTTCTTCTGCATTTATAGAATAGTACCCTATGGAATTTCGCTAATCCCCAGATTTACTCGCCGGCAGATCCACTTCCTGAATCTTCCGGAGCAGCCGGATTACCAAGACCATCTTCAATCACACCGTCATCATCAGCATCCTTTACGAGCGGACTATTCACATCTGACTGTATTCCTCTATCCTCTTGGTTCGGTATTACTGTCATATAAAAATATTACATGCTAACTTCATGACAAATCCTATCATTCAAATTCTGAGTTGTGTGTGAATCTAATTTGAACCGGCTTTATGGGCAATTGATAGCACTGCTGTAGAATCGTCGCTCGCAGATATTCGGTTTTTACGAGATATTCCACATGTTGTACATACGTGCACAAGGTTGTAGTCCGGAGACGAGCCCTCGAGCGTACGAGGCTCCATCATGCCACCACACGTTGCTGCACGGTCTCCCGGCTGCACGTCTACATGCTTACTCCACAAGCAATGCGGACAATGATTGGTATAACCGTTGCCCGTTGTCTCTTTGCCACAGTGTTCACAGGTAAAGTCTTCAATGGTTCGCGTAAACGACATGCGAGTTACTGTACAGCAACTGCCGTCGCTTGCGTAATAGTCGTACCTGATAGCGACACGCAGGCAATACTGAATCGCATAAGTCCCGCAGACGATGCGGTGATGATCTTCGAGCCCTCGTTTGCAGTTGCGATTGTGGATGTGCCGGATTTTGTGAAGAGCTGCGTGATACACGGCACGTTAGTTCTCATGCCTACACTCGACCACGAAAGCACAATGTGATTGCCTACGAACGCTTGTTGGGGTTGTGCAATTAAAGTTACGACCGCTTGTTGCTGTTGTTGCTGTTGCTGTATCGGTGACGCCTGCGTTGGCATCTGCTGTATTGTCGGATTCGATTGCGCGCTGGAAGAACCACGAAATAACCCCGTAAAGAACGACAGAATTGAATTTGTCGGTGAGCTTTGTGTATATGGCTGGTAGCCATAATTTGATGAACTATTTCCATCATAGTAGAACGGATTCGCAGTTGAAAACGCGCTTCCACCGGAGTAGTTTGTACCACCCGTCGGGAAGCTCACACTCGTGGGGTAATTTCCGCTTGTAATCCCACCAAATGCGGAACCTCCACCAGACGAGTATCTGCTGCCGCCGCCCAATATTTGTCCGTTCTCGAAGTAACCATTGAATCGTGTTGCATACCTTGAAACCGATGTGCCCAGCTGATCACTGCGATTTGAATACATGCCACCCTCTCCTGCAAACCACGCACGCGCTGCTCCTTCCCACCCGTATTTCTGTGCATATCCACCAAACCGGTGTTCAAATACTTTTTCTTGGGCTTGAGGATCGGCTCGCAACTCTTCTGGTGACATTCGGTAACCAAGAGCAGCTTGCGTCCATGGGCCCACGTTTACACCCATCACCTGGTATTTGCCGTACGCGCGATCCCCTCGATTAGTCACAGGGCCGAGCATATCGTACTTGCCGCCGCTACTTTCAATATTGGCGATTGCCTGCTTTGCTCTATCCATGTCTGTTCTCTGCGCAAAAGTGGAGGTCTCACGTTGCTGCGCTTGATACGCGGCAAGGGCTTCTTGCTGAGCAGTCTGATTCGGTGGAGCAATGCTTGCCTGACTGGAAAATAGTTCAGGATTAAGCCTGAGATCTTTGGCGATTGCTTGCACTCCAGCGGTATCGTTTGTCGAAGACTTTTCAAGTAATTCTTTGAGGCGGTCAGGGTTTTCCGTGGCAACCCGCTTAGCGTCTTCTGCTGACACGTTGTACTTATCTTGAAGCATTTGAGTCAATGCCTCTGTAGAATTCGGCACAGGAGCTTCCGTGGATGCTGTATCAGGAATCGGTACTGCCTGGTCTGACGACGCGTTGTATTGATCGACTCCAGCGTAGACAGAACTCGCCGCCGTGGCGCATTTACCTGATAGGTAGTCGCCCATGCCGGTACACTTGGCGCCAAATCCTTCGATCAATGGTCCGGCAGCCTCTGCAAAATCACCTTTGCAGCGTGACTTCGGACCAACAGTTCTTGCCTCGAGAACTGTAATTGAATCGTTTCCAAGTCGCGGAGTAATTGCAGTTACCTGTGGTTGCCGCTGACCGGTCGCGCATCCCATGGGAGTAGGCTGATCTTTGGGTAATTTGGCTGTATCTGTACACCAATTTTTAATAACTGTAGTTTTGTAGCTTAACCCGTCCACTTCTACTCCTGCAGCGTTTTTTGCCTTTGTCTGCGTTATCGTAATTTTAATATCGTAACAAGCATTCGGACATGATGTTTTTCTCTGAAGATAATCATTTACCACAGTGGCGTTCGATGTACCGTCATTTAAAAATACCCGTGTCTCGGTCGGATTACCGGTTGAGCCACCCTTTGGACATTTCTCCGGAAGTGTTGCGGGCGGATTTGTGCCTTGCGCCGAGGATAGCGCGGGCGCACTGACAATCAAAGAGACGATGAGAATAAGAGCGACCCGCATTCTCTGCATTGTACCGTCACATGCGAGTGTGCGTGCGAGGCAATGTGGAGAAGATTACAGAAGAACGACGACGCGATTATTGGCGCACTCAAGCACACCACTTTCAATATCAAATTTCTCTACAGTACCTTCCTGATTTTTTACAGAGATAGCACCCGTATTGAGTGTCGTTACAATCGGTTCGTGGTGAGGCAGGATCGTCATTTCGCCAGCAGATCCAGGCACAACAACAGACTGGGCTAGATTATCAAAGAGTGTTTCGCCGACAGACGCGATCACAAGATGGAAAGTGTTCTCCGCCATACGCCTTTGATTTATTTCTCCGCATTCTCCGCTGCAGTGACGTCGTCAACACTTCCCTTCATATAAAACATCTGCTCTCCAGCTGCATCGTGTTTACCATCGAGGATTTCACCAAATGAGCGAACTGTGTCTGCAAGCGTAACGAATTTACCCTTTGCACCGGTGAATGCTTCTGCTACATGGAATGGCTGCGAAAGGAACTTTTGAATCTTGCGAGCACGATAGACGAGCTTCTTGTCTTCCTCAGAAAGTTCTTCGATGCCGAGAATCGCAATAATGTCTTGCAAATCCTTATAGCGCTGAAGAACACGACGTGTTTCGTTGGCAACGCGGTAGTGCTCTTCGCCAACGATGTCGGGCGTGAGCGCAGTGGAAGAAGATTCGAGCGGACTCACAGCAGGATAAATACCCAGCGATGCGAGATTACGATCGAGCACAATAGTGGAGTCGAGGTGTGCAAATGTCGTTGCCGGCGCAGGGTCGGTTACGTCGTCTGCCGGCACATAAATTGCTTGCACGGAAGTAATAGAGCCGTCGTTGGTAGAAGTAATGCGCTCCTGGAGCTGGCCCATTTCTTCGGCGAGCGTTGGCTGGTATCCCACAGCTGATGGCACTCGTCCAAGAAGTGACGACACTTCTGACCCTGCCTGCACAAAGCGAAATACGTTGTCCATGAAAAAGAGAACGTCTTTACCGCCTTCGTCGCGGAATGCTTCGGCCATCGTGAGGCCAGAGAGTGCAACGCGCGCACGAGCGCCCGGCACTTCGTTCATCTGACCGAACACGAGCGCAGTCTTGTCGAGCACGCCGGAATCTTTCATTTCGTGATAGAGGTCGTTGCCCTCGCGCACACGCTCACCAACGCCTGCAAATACCGAGTAGCCGCCGTGATTTGATGCGACGTTGTGAATAAGCTCCTGAATGATAACCGTTTTACCCACGCCTGCACCGCCGAAAAGTCCCACTTTACCACCCTTGATGAACGGTGCGAGCAGGTCAATCGACTTGATGCCGGTTTCAAAAACTTCTGCTTTTGTGGATTGCTGTACGAAAGTAGGCGCGTGTCGATGAATTGGAAGACGAGGTGCGTCTTTCGCAGCCGCCTCTTTGCCGTCGATTGGATCCCCCACCACATTGAACATGCGACCGAGTGACGCTTCGCCGACAGGAACAGAAATCGCTGCACCAGTGTCTGTTACCTCGACTCCTCGCTCCAAACCTGCTGTGTCGTGCATAGCGATGCAACGGACACGATTCAAACCTAAGTGCTGAGCCACCTCGAGCGTCAGGCGTCCGCCTTTGCGGTGTACTTCGAGGGCATTCTGAATAGCCGGTAGGTGGTCCTCAAATCGAACGTCTACGACGGGGCCGATAATCTGGGTGATAGTTCCTTTGCTCATATCAATTGAATTTTAGAGGATTATAGCCGTTTTTCAGGAAATTTCTAGTCGGCAGGAACATCGGGTCCGGAAGTTCAGTCCAGCTGTACCACGCCCAATCTCCTATCTTTTCGGGCTCGGCGTCGCACGGAACGCCCGAGAGCCAATCCGCGACGAAGTGCAGGGTCACGTAGTGCTTACCGTCTTCGTCGTTGATGTCGTTGGTAGCAGTGATGAACCGTACGTTTGCGATATCAATACCAGCTTCTTCCATGCTTTCGCGCTTCGCATTATCGTCCCATGTCTCATTCATTTCCAAGTGACCCCCAGGAGCACACCAGTACCCTACTCCATTCATTCCACGTCGTTTACCGAACAGGAATTTACCGTCTTTCAAGATATAGACACCGGTACCTATTTTTGGTCGCGGCTCATCGCTCATGCAATGTGGTCGATGTGAATAAGCGCCATTCGAATTGCCTGTTTCGAATACTCTTTTCGGTCTACGCGACCTTTTGTAAGGATTCCTATCGCACCCTCTGCTGCCCCAATCTCAGCATTCGATGTCATTCCGGTGTGATTGATCGCTTCACTCATATTCATTCCCTGTTCTGTCATAAGCTTCGTAACATTCGGATCAGGAAACTCCCACGCAGAAGATAGCCCGAGATGAAACTCAGTGCCGTCGTATATGGCACATGCACACACATCCATAAACCCGCTTTTCGTTTTAGGTACTGACATGAGCCCTGATTCGATGCCGAATCCGTATGTGGAATCACCGCGCGCAGATTGTGCGCGATTCATTGCGCCTCGAATGGTTTCTTCGAGTGATTTCGGCTGATCAGATACGCCTGATTCCGTTTTAACGCTACGAACATTTGCTTCGGCAAGATGTGCGTATTCCTTTAGAATCTCGCGGACGGCATCAACTTTAACCTTATTCGTCGTTCCCACCGCTACAGAAAGCGCCATATCTAGCGCATCGCCTCCATGCCGGAAGTTATCTCGGAAACTTCCCGTGTGATCGCGGCCTGTCGAACTTTGTTATAGGTACGGGTAAGTTTGTGCGCCATCTCCTTCGCCTTATCGGTTGCACTTTTCATCGAGACCATTCGTGCGGAATGCTCGGATGCCTTGCTCTCTAAAAGTCCGTGATAAACAGCGATGTTCAAAAGCTTTGGAAGAAGCACAGCAAGCACCGCATCCGCATCGGGTTCTATTTCGTAGGATGAAGGTGCGGTAGTCGGTTCAACAGATGGCGCGTATTTGCCGCGGGCAGGGCGAATTCCTTTTACTGTTTCGCGCATACTATCTGCAGTAATTGGCACTATCTGACGGATCATTGGCTCTTGTTCAAACGTTGAGACGAAGTTTTGATACGCAATGATTGCCGTACCAATTTCACCGCTCTCGTGCCACGAGAGAATCAGATTAGTAACTTCGCGCATATCTGCTTCCGAGACGTCGTCGCGCTTATTGAGCTCACGTAGTCGGACATCAAATCCACGATTGTGAAAGTGGTCGCCTCCGCGTCGTCCGATGCATGCCATTACGATATCTTCTTTGGAGAGACCGCGTGCCGCAATCTCGTTCTCAACTTTACGGATAACAGCGCTGTTGAGTGATCCAGCAAGTCCCTTATCCGAAGTAACCACAATGAACGCCGTCTTATATCGGGAGATCGTAACTCCCGACTTGTCGGGGGTTACGATCTCCCGATTTTGCATCAGGGCGTGCCGCGACATATCAGCAGTGCTTGAGATGCGCTCAAGAACGGTAAGTGCCGCTGCAGCGTATGAACGACCGGAAAGCGCGCGCTCTTGCGCTTTGCGCATTTTTACTGCTGATACTGCCTCCATGGCATGCGTAACAGTTCCCGTTTTCTTGTACGAGATTATTTTCTGTTTGATGAGTTTAAGATTTGCCATAGTGGAGTAGAAAGTAGTGAGGAGATAGCAGTGAGTAGTGTAAGCAAATACTACTTTCTATTTTCTATTTACTACTAACTATTTAATGGTGAACAACTCAGGATGTGCGAGCTTGAATTCCTCGCCTGCCTTGAGAATTGATTCCTTGGACTCGTCGGACAGGACCGCGCTTGTTTTGATGGTTTCAAGTACGTGGGAGTACTGTCCGTCCATGAATTCCATGAACAATCGCTCCACTTCGACAACCTTGTTGACCGGTGCCTGATTGAGGAAGCCTTTGTTTGCGATAAAGATCATCGTAACCTGCTTTTCAATCGGAATCGGGTGACCGTTTTTCTGCTTCAAGACTTCCACCATACGCTGACCAGATGCGATTCGATCGGCCGTTGCCTTATCAAGGTCGGAAGCGAATTGCATGAACGCTTCGAGCTCTCGGAATTGTGCGAGCTCGAGCTTGAGACCACCTGCAACTGATTTCATCGACTTCGCTTGTGCGGCAGATCCAACGCGCGATACCGAAATGCCCACGTCGATTGCTGGTCGGATTCCTTTGTTGAAAAGTTCTGCGGTTACGAACATCTGTCCGTCGGTAATAGAAATGACGTTGGTCGGAATGTACCCGGACACATCGCCCTCCTGTGTTTCCACGATTGGAAGCGCAGTAATTGAGCCGCCGCCCTTTGCGTCAGAAAGTCGTGCAGCGCGCTCGAGCAGGCGCGAGTGCAAATAAAACACGTCACCCGGGTAAGCTTCGCGTCCCGGTGGGCGTCGCAGCAGCAGCGAAAGCTCGCGATACGCGACTGCCTGCTTAGAAAGGTCGTCATAGATAATGAGCACATCCTTTCCCTTATCCATAAAGTATTCGCCGATTGAAACTCCGGAGAATGGTGCGAGATACTGAAGTGCCGCCGGGGCAGATGCCGGAGCGTCGACGATAATTGTGTATTCAAGTGCGCCAGTCTCTCGCAACTGCTGCACGATACGCGCTGTCTTAGATTCCTTCTGCCCAATCGCTACGTAAATACAAATCGGTCGCTTGTCTTCCGGTTCGTTTTTTTGGTTGATGATTGCATCAATCGCAACAGTAGTTTTGCCGGTGCCGCGGTCGCCAATGATAAGCTCGCGTTGGCCACGGCCGATTGGAATCATTGCGTCAATCGCTTTAATGCCAGTCTGTAGTGGTACCGAAACAGATTTTCGTTCGATCACTCCGGATGCCTCACGCTCAACAGGCATCATTGTCGTATTAGTGAACGGACCTTTGCCATCGATCGGCTCGCCGAGCACGTTGACCACGCGCCCGAGCATGCTTTCGCCTGCAGGAATGGCGAGCACTTTTCCGGTCGACTTGACTGTCATACCTTCTTTCACGCGCGATGTATCACCAAGAATTGTTGCGCGCACTCCGTCTTCCTCGAGATTCAAAATGAGTCCCCACAACACAGACGACTCTTCCACTGCATCTGCGAGCTTCTTTCCCTTCTCTTCATCGAAGATAATGATTTCGGACATCACTGACTTGGAGAGACCGTCGATCGAAACGACGCCGTCGCCCACCGCAACCACGCGACCCACATGCTCATCGTGAGTCTTTGGAGAGAGGTGCTCGATCTCCTTGATGATCTTCTGTACCGTTGTTGAATCCATAGTTTAGTAAGTAGTTAGTAGAACGTGGTTGGTAGTTAGACGCGCGTGACGTTGGTATATAAATCAAGTAACTGTTTTTTGTAGGACATGTCCACGAGCCTCTCGTTGCCCTCGAGGCGCCAGCCGCCGATTAGCGTATCGTCAACTTGCGTCTTGAGATACTCGAGCTCTATGCCGAGATCCCCCGTGAGCACTTTCATCTCCTTTTTTGCGTGTACGAGATCGCTTTCTCGCGCCACAGTGAGCGTGAAATCCGTTTTACGGGACTCGCGCTC
>JBKJSQ010000057.1:0-30295 GCA_046594495.1 Minisyncoccia bacterium
GCGCCATTGCGGGCATTGGGCTCTGCACATATCCCTTGCCCTATCTCATATATCGATATCTGGGCACGGTTGGCACATCGGATATCCCCCTTGGCTGGATGCTCGCAGACGCACAATTTCTCCCGTTTATATTGGGTGGTGGCATTCTGTATGTCGTGGGTATGCGTATTCTGCGATTCCTCGGAATGACAACACGTCTCTATTTTCTACCGAGTGTAGCCGTCAGCTACGCGCCAATGCTTTCACCCAACTGGTACCCGTTTCTCATCGTTACAGCACTCCTTCTGACCACATGGAGCCTCATTGTATGCGTACGCATAGTGCAGGCGGAGGCACGCACCATTTCCGTGATTTCTATTGATGCAATCCGTAATTACTCTTTGCGGGCGCGAACACTGCTCTTTAAACACCTGCAAGCGCTCCTGCAACACCGTAAACAAACGAACCAAATGCGCCACCGAGGAGCAAAATAATGACGACGACTAGCACCATGCCCATGAGTGGATTGCTTTCCATGCGCTCACGCCATTGCGCATAGCCCCGCGCGAGTGAACCCGGCAAAAACGGCTCAATAACTTTCGATCCATCGAGTGGCGGGATCGGGATAAGATTGAAGAAGAAAAGCATAATATTGACCACCACCACTATGAATACAAGGCTTGCGGCAAGCTCAGAGACGAGACCAAGGCGCAGGATCAGCGACATCACGAGCGCAATCGCCAAGTTCGAGGCAGGACCGGCAAACGCTACTATTGCCTCCGAAAAGCGCCCGGCACGCAGATTGTAGGGGTTGTATGGTACCGGTTTCGCATAGCCAAAGAAGATTGGTGAGTGCGCGAGCGCGAGCGAAATGGGAATTATGATAGAGCCCCATAAATCGAGGTGCGGGATAGGGTTGAGTGTAAGGCGCCCTGCATAGCGGGCCGTGGGATCGCCCAGCTTATCGGCGGCAACGCCGTGCATCACTTCGTGAATGACGGCCGAGAATATAACTACCGCAACTACAAATAGTATGTCTGCGAATTCCATAGATGACTAGTATACCCCGCGATTTTTTCCCGCCCAAGGCGGACCCGCCTCTTCACGAACAAACAGCGCCTCAATGTCAAGGTGACACCTTGACATTGAGGCGCTCATCGAGAATCTGGTGGGCCTATTTTGACAATATTCCCTCTCCACGCTACAGTACGCCGACGTATGGCAAAGGTATGTGCAATAACAGGGGCTACATCACAAGTTGGAGGCGGGTACTCTAACCGTGTTCGTGCTACCAAGTTCAACCCAACCGGCAAGCGCCGCCGACAGGTAAACTTCCAGAGCAAGACCCTATTCATCCCTGAGCTCGGCAAAAAGGTCACAGTGACCGTTTCGGCTCGCGGACTCAAGACCATGAAGAAGCGCGGCGCATTCGCAACACTCAAGAAGGCGGGACTCATTTAAAAACCCTCGCAAAAGCGAGGGTTTTTAAATTTGAGACCCGTCGGTTCTCAACGCTCGTTCCTCGCGGGTCTCTTCCTCGGGGAACCGGCCGCGGTTCCCCGACCCCCTCCGCCCATCTGCTTTGCAAATGTTCTAATCTCAACCAAACGAAAAGCCCCGGGAAACCGGGGCTTTTTTAGTTTGGAACACGCACGATCAAGAACGCTCTCGCAGCATCCGAAGACCAAGTCGGTCGAACACGAGCACGCGATGGATCATCACGAAACCCGCTACGAGAAGCCATGGCCATGCATGCTCCATGTCTTCCCTGCCGCTATCAGCGAGCTTCAGCGCCGCGCTTGAAACGAAAACAAGTGCCCCTCCGAAACCGAATGAGAACGAAAGGTGCATATCGCGATCCTGCATAAAATACAGCAGCCACAGTGACAGGAACGCAGCGATCATTCCGCCCGTTTCGGGAATGGCGTCCGGGGCGTGACCGCGCAACATCCAGACGAGCGTACCGCCGATAGCAATCGCCAACACACTCGTGCAAAGCGCGAAGTAGATGTGTGTGAACCTCCGCTCCGGTCGACCGAGAAAATACGTCATCACGCTGTCCATTTCGTCTCCTCCTGAAACAGATATCTAGCCCGCAACCATCCTACCGCCACCGAGCGGGATGTCCACAAAATTTGAGAGACAGCTACTTATGAGAGACCGTTCGTCCATCTGAGACAAACGTGATGGATCCGTCGGTACACGTATCAAGTGTCGGAATTTTGAATCGTTCGAACGTGTCTATTGTCTGCTTGGCCGGGTGTCCATAGGTGTTGTCGCAGCCGCGCGAATACACTGCAACTTCGGGATCCACCATGCCCACAAACAATGCCGCCGACGATGACTTTGACCCGTGATGCGCCGCTTTTAAAACATTTGATTTCAGATTCGTTCCATCGAGCAAGACGAGATACTTTTCGATTTCATCTGGTGCGTCACACGGAAGCATGAACGATGTCTCGCGATACACGAGACGCATCACTATGCATCCTGTATTTGTCTCAAGCGTTGGTACCGGTCGATCGGGAAAGAGTACGTCGAGATACGCGCCACTCCCTAAATCGACTCGATCTCCTCGATCTGCGTTCACGATCTGTGCACCGGACTTTATTTCCTGTCGCAGTTCGTCGAGATACGCGCGCCACACTTCGGTCGTGCCCGGTGTCGACGGAACAAGTACGCTTGCAACGCGATAGCGCGGTAATACGTCGACGAGACCACCTATATGGTCGGAATCCGCATGCGTTCCGATGATCAGGTCGATCGAACGGTCATACCACGGCATCACGTTTGAAAGTTCGCGAAGCACTGCGGTAGTTGCACCGCCGTCTATCAATACCTGACGACCGGACGGCGAGACAATAAATATTGCGTCTCCTTGCCCCACATTTAGAAACGATACCGTGAGCAATCCCCGACGGTCTTCATGCATCGCCGCAATCCAGATCACACATACGAGAACTAGCAGTGCGAGTATCGCAATCAAGGTTACTCGCGTACTCTTTTGCATGGAACGAGTATGTCACGATTCCTTCATACGACCCGATGCTATACTCACAGCCATGAATTACGAACCGAAACCTACGCGATTTAATATCCCGAAACTCGAAGGCATCTCGGAGAAATCCATCGAAGAGCACATCGGCCTATACGAGGGGTACGTGAAAAACTTTAATGCGATCGGGGCAAAGATCGAGGAGTACCTCAAGGATTCCGCGCAACACTCCATCGCGCTATCCGAACTCACACGCCGACACTCGTTTGAATTCGGCGGAATGAGACTACACGAACTATACTTTTCTCAATTCGAGGGCGGAGCGGCGCCAGTTGTCGCAGATGGCCCGTTTGCTGCGGCCATAACCCGGGACTACGGCTCTGTGGAAAATTTGGTTAAGGAAGCAAAGCAAGTCGGTCTTATGCGAGGGCCTGGATGGTCGCTTCTCTATTGGGACGCTGTTGGCCAAACATTCCATCTGGGCTTTTCGGGCGAGCAACATCAGGGGCATTTTGTAACGCTCCCCGTTATCCTTGCGCTCGATGTGTGGGAGCACGCGTTCCTGCTCGACTACGGCGCCCAGGGCAAGGGAAAGTATATCGACGCGTTCTTCAAGAACCTCAATTGGGGCAGTGTTGAAAAGCGGTTTGCTGAAGCTACGAAATAGCATTTCGACTAGTTCGACAGACTCACTACAAGCAGCTCTGGGTACTTATCCTCGCCGAAGCCCCGAGTTTGCACCGAGCGATCCTTTGTGAGGCGAGTCGAAGTGTGTAAAAGCGATTTGCCCGGTTAGTAGGAACTGGCGAATAAGTGCACTGGGAATACTTTCATATGGCAGTGGTAATCACGCGTATGTACAACACAAGATCACGCGTTTACTGCTAGCGCTATCGCGCCTCTCCAGTTCACACTACCGGGTTTGCACGACGGCCTAAGTAGCGATACCCTTACGCTATTAGCACGTGGTCACAAATCTATTAACTATTTAGAATTATGAATCTTGAACGATCGATTTTGGTTGCATTCATCGGCAACTACATTATCAATAACGTCGTCGCAGCCATCGTTGCACTCATTCCAGCGGGAGAATCCACAAGCGTTCTCACACCGCAATACATTGCGTACGTGATTCTCGCAGCAGTCTTTGCCGCAGGGTTCGCGTGGTGGGCACTCAAAACAGTTGCTCGTTCACATGCAATGAAAGCCGGCATCATCTTCGGCGCTATTGCATTCGTTGTATCGATCGTCACTGCATTCGTGACCGGTATCACCGGCGTGCTCGCACAAACCGGTTCTATCTCGCAGATGTTCTCCATCATTCCAAACTTCGGACCATTCCTCTTGAGCTGGTCTACGCTCGTGCTGCTCGCGTACTGGGTCATCCCGTCCGCACTTGTCGGTTGGTACGTACAGCGTGGCGCACAACCTGTGCACACAGAAATGTAATCACTCGTAGCACAAAAAACAGCCTGACCACCGTCAGGCTGTTTTTTTATGTTTCGCAAGCGGGTATCGTCTCATGAGCACAATTATGATCGTGAGTATTAGTCCATACACCACAAAGAGCATCCACGGCGGAAACGCACCAACCTCAATCGAGGCATACGGTATCGCCGCGCAATATTCTGCCACAACCACGATGTAGCGAAGTAGTAGATACGCAGGAAACGCGATGAGCGCACCCCACGTTCCAAATACAATTCCTCCAACGGCGGCGATCGCGGAGAACACCATCGCAAGCGGTACTGCAATGAGCGCGAGTAAATTTGCCGGGAGCGAAACGATGCTAAGGAGACCGTTGCTAAACAAGAGGAGCGGAAGCACGCTCAGTTGTGTTGCGATCGTTGCTGCGGTTATTTCGCGAAGCGTTAACGTATTTGGCATGCGATGCAGTAATCGTTCAACGTATGGCGCGATCAGAATCAGTCCAAGTGTTGCAAGCACTGAGAGCTGAAATCCGGGGTCATACACGAGCAGATACGGATTCCAAACAACCATGACAAACACAATCGCACCGAGCACGCGCAATGCAACAAATTGTCTGCCATAGAGCGAGGCGACGACTGCGCAAAACGCCATGGCTCCCGCGCGCATGGCGCTCGCCGCACCCCCCGAAATAACCGCGAAGAAAACTACTACAAGTAGTACCGAGAGCAGTTGTGGCGTGCGTTGCATACGCGTAAGCAATCCCATACATGCACCGAGCACGATTGTGATGTTGTATCCGGAGAGAACTAAAATGTGCACAAGCGATACTTCTTGAAACACATCGGAAAGCTCACTGCCGACAGAGCGCTTGTCGCCCGCAGTAATTCCAGCAGCAAGTCCTGCATAGGGCTCGGGTAATACTGCGCGCAGCCCAGCTATGTATACGGATTTGATACCAAGCATCGCCGCTTTAATCGGATTCCCACCGTGCTCTAGCACACGCACCTGTGCATACGACAGTTCGTATGTAACCCCACGTGAGGCAAGAAAGTTTGGATAATCAAACACTCGGCCCGCTCCGCTTTCGAACGCTTTTGGTTTGTGCAGTTTTCCTTCCGAAGAAATTCGGTCTCCGTATGCAACGCTCGAGTGCGATGGAGCAATGACGAGCATCCGTGTTTCAATCGCCTCCCCATTAAAAGTCGACACGTCGACGGTGAGCCGTATATTTCGCTCGCGCACATCTGGCTCTCCTATAACCACACCTTCAATAAAAACTTTTTGCTCAACGGATGCTTCTACTTGAGGCGGATAGTGCACCCGCGCTCCATCAAAGCGAACCATTCCAAGCACCAAAGCACAGACACCGAGCGCCGCGAATGCAAATACGCGAGCGGGACGCGAAACGACTAGCAACAAAAGGGCTACGCAAAGAAAGCCTGTGACAAGTGTCGTTGAAACAATAAACAACGATGCATAAAATATGCCGAGCAAAAAACCACCAACACATACTCCAGCAATACGCGTGAACATACGCTCACAGTACCAAAAGAAATAACCTCCGGAGCAGATGCTCCGGAGGTCACTGTGCCGACCGTGTCGCCGTTAACCGAGCCAGTCCTTGGCCTTGAGACCAGGCCGTTCCGCCGGCGTCCGCCCCGCGCTCGTGCCGCTCGCGTTGCCCGTCGTGCCACTTGCGTTCCCGCCGACCAATTCCGCAATCGCCGCAGACGTTGTCACCGTATGCCCGCCGCTCAGAGCACGCATCTTAGCTGTACCAGACATGAGCTATCCTTCCGGTTCGGGACATGCACTGCGCACATCCTCTCTCCACAGTAAGAAAAGAGCACCCCTGCGTCAAGTACGCAGTGGTGCTCAGAATTTTCGAATCTCACCAGATGTGCGATTCAAGACGCGGCGGCCGCATACCAATTTGAATCTGATTTACCAGACGGTCATTCGACCCGTTCACGATCTCAGTAAAGCGAACCGCTTGCCATACCGCGATCTCTGCGACTATGTTGGCAATCGGGCCAAGTGACACCGTCACACCGCAACTGACTTCTGCACCGGGAGGATCCGGATACCAGTAGTGTTCCCATGCATCTTGATGCGCTTTTTCCGACGGATCGAGCACACGTATCGTTGCAGTATCTTGTCCGACGCGAAGTTCAATCATGAGAACGTCGTCGTTGCCTTTGAGACACGTTTCCCAAATGCGCCACCGTGCAGCCATGGTGTGAACACACACGAACGCAATGCCTGAAATGTGGTGTTTGCTATCAACGTACGTGTTGTGTGCAACGATGGGCAAATTACTCCACGTATTAAGAATGCCTTTTGCAGCCTCAACCTTTGGAAAACTCACATGCTCGGCTCTGAACAGTTGTGCACGTACGTTCTGCGACTCGACGTTGTCGCCGTCCCACAGATTAAGCGTGCTCGAAATACGTTCCAGCCCAAGCTCGTCGAGCGAGCGAGCGATGCGCATCCCCAATGTTCCCACACCGATGATGTGAATCGGATCCGTAAGTTTAGCGTGTGCCATTTCAATCCCCTTCTCTTTTTGGCCAGTGCTCGAGCCCAAGATATGCCATTTGTACATCCACCACATCAGCGTCCATGCGCAAACACGGCATAAGACGATGCATAGCAGTCGATATGCGCGCGTCTAGCAACAAGCGCATCAGCTCCTCGCGTGCCGAGAAGCAGATCGTTCCGTCTATAACGTGCGGGTGTGCGCATAGTCGCTGGTCCTCACGCGTTTGCGTGCGACCGACATTCTCGAATTTGAGTGTTTTTGTGACCGCGAAGTATGTGACGATCAATTCGCCGATGGTTCGCCACGTACCGCGATCGTCGCGCATATGGATACACTCAGTGAGCAGATGTAGACGCGAATACTCGAGATTCACTCCAATTTCTACAATTCCCGGAACTGCACACAGTCGACGGAAATCCTCAATTCCCCTGTTGCGCCATTCGTCCGCTGAATTATGATTTATGCGCGAACAGAATTCGCCGTAGTCGGCATGGATTTTCGGGATATTCGACGCCACGACCGGTAATTGCTGAGGTGTCCGCTTCTGAAAGGCACTGATGCCGTGCTTACGCGTGAGTCCCATCATGCACTCCTTCTCTGTATGTCGCTCTAGCGACGATAGACCGCTTGGTCACTGATGTCAAAGCACTTCGTCGAGCGCTTCGTTTACGAGTCGGTCAGCCACTTTGTTTTGTTCACGCGGTACGTATTCAAATCGCCACGTTTTGAACTCTTTCAAAAGTACATGAGCTTTTGCTGCTTGCGGCTTGAGTGTAATTTCTTTTATTTTCCAATTACCCGAGATCTGCTCTACGACGAGTTTGCTGTCCATTCGAACGGTCACATTGCGGCCGCTCAGGCCGGATTCGACCGCTTTTTCAAGCGCGAGCGAAACCGCTTCATATTCAGCCCAGTTATTCGTTTGACGCTCTCCGAGGTACTTCTTACCCTCAATCGCATTGCCATCGACATATATTACGAATCCTGCTGCGGCTGGCCCAGGATTTCCGCGAGCACCACCATCTGTATAAATGACTATTGGTTGCATGGTCGACATGATACACGAAGAACCCACCGGTATTTCCCGGTGGGTTCTTGCGAATGCTTTCTTACGCAGTAACCGGAGCAGCAGATTCCGCGGGCACGACTTCGCTCGCCTTATGACCAAGTGTTCGATACGCGTATACCATCGCGAGCGACGATACCGGAATCGTGACGAGGAGCGGCACGAGCAAGAGAATCGCACCAACGATATTGATGACCGCTATCGCGAGCACAAACAGGAAGAGTGTCATGCGGTTTCCTTTTGTAATACGCACGCTTTCCTTGAGGGCTTCGATTGGGCTGAGTTTACGATCAACGATGATGAATTTTACGAACAAAAGTGCGACTGCAGCAATAATGCCCGGAACGATGAGGAGCACGAGCCCTACGACTACGATGGCAGCAGTCAAAAGTGTGGCAGCGAGGTATGGCAGGTATTGTTGCGGATGCCAAAGATCCGAAAGTGTTGCACTCTCCGGATTGTCGAAGATCTTCAGCATCGTAGCCACCACACCAAGGTCGACGAGCGTTGTGATTGCAAGGTTTAGGAGGCCTCCAATCATGTTGCCCTCTTTACCTATCATCCCGATTACAAATCCCGTCACCCATGACACCATGAGAATAATGACCGTCATACCGATAAAAAAACCAGGGCGCTTTTTAAAGGTTTCCCAGCCAAACTTAAACGCCGCTTCTATAGAAAATGTTTGCATAGCTCAACGCTAGCACGAGAACGGGCGTTTCCTAGTCGTTACAGTGGAGACGACAATGGAACAATCAGGGAAGCATGTCGAGCAAACGAAGCGCGAGTCCACCGCGGAATGTGTCGCGTTCGATCGTAACAATGGCAGTCGTCGGGGCCTCGAGTGAGGGAACCTGAGTAAAATCATCCGGTCCGCGGAAAAAGTCGTACGCGCGCTGCTCACAACCGGTTTCGGTGCATGTGAGCGTGACTTCCACATGATTTTTTTCCTTTCCGAATCGCTTCATACTTGTCACCTTGGCCTGGCTAATGCGTACTTTCGGCTTCGGATTGCCCATGCCAAACGGTGCGAGTTTCGCCATGTCACGAAAGAGCGGCCACGACACCTGTTCGAGCGTCAGTGTCATGTCGTGCGAAATAAGCTCTTTCTCCGCAGCACGTTCGAGCGTAGTAGCTGCGCGAGCCATGTCTTCCTGCAGCGTATGCACCTTGTCGGGAACCACGGAGAATCCCCCCGATGCCGCGTGACCACCGAACTCCTCGAACGAATCTTTGGCTGCAGTAAAAAGTTCCACAACCGAAAGTGAGCCATCGGAGCGGCACGAACCTTTGATCGCACCGTTCCCATCGCGCCCCCACAAGCACACCACGCCACCGCGATCATTCATGATTGAGTTTGCAGCGAGACCGAGTAGCGCCGGCTTCCATTCCGGATTTCCAAGCACCACCACGTGATCGGATTCAGTGAAGCGCTCTTTTGCCCGTTTCTTAATTTCGCGCACGATCCCCGCGACGACCACCTTTCGTGTCGCGAACAGTTTTTCAAGATCCGAGGCAATCGCGTCTGCCTCCGCATGGTCTTTTGTAGTAAGCAGTTTGAACGCAAGCAATGGCTCACCCATACGCGATGCCGCATTGATACGTGGCCCAATGGAGAACCCAATATCTTCTTCGGTGAGCTCTGCTTTTCGTAGTCGAAGCTTTATGCACAGCGCTGTTATTCCCGGTCGCGGCGATTTGCGCAGTACCTGGAGTCCCCAATGAGCGAGCACCCGATTCTCCCCAATGAGCGGCACCATATCGGCAATAGTTGCAATAGCGACCAAATCGAGCAGCCATTTTTCCCACCCGTTAGGAACGCTCAAGTAGCGAGCAATCTCGCGGCGCTTCCCTTCGCGAATTGTTGCCTGCACAAGCTTGAACGCCATCGCAGCTCCACAGAGATCAGGAAACGGATATTCACCTCTCTTTGGGTTGAGTATCGCAATAGCTTTGGGTGCATCCCCAATGAGCTCATGGTGGTCGGTGACAATTACGTCCACGCCGAGCATGTTTGCGTGCGCAACGGCGTCAAACGCATTGGTGCCAACATCAACAGTAATAATGAGCTTTACAGCGTCGCCGGCGAGCTCAGTTATGGCAGCGGTATGAAATCCGTATCCCTCGCGATCGCGATGCGGAATGTAGATGCGTACATTCTCGTAGCCAATTTTTGCAAAGAAATCACTCAATACGGATGCGCCAGGAATGCCGTCGCAATCAAAGTCGGCATACACCGCGATTCGCTCGTTATTCTCGATTGATCTGATCATCCGATCCGTCGCAAGCGACATGTCGGCGATGAGCTCGGGGGCGTGCGTGTGCGCATCGTAATCAGGTTGCAGAAATACTCGAATTTCGTCTGCAGTTGTCACGCCGCGCCCCTTGAGGAGTGAGCGTACAACATCGCTCAACTCGATCTCGGCAGTTTGCATGTGCAGCATTGTATCTCACAACGATAGTTGTTCACCGCGTGGGATAACAAACTCCGAGACCACGCAAGCTCAAGTCCTTCGCATGCATCCTGCGCCTCTGCTTTATCGACCTCGGGTATCCAATGGGGTACACTCTCGACATGAAGGACTGTGTCTTCTGTAAAATCATTCGCGACGAATTACCCTCGTCCCGTATTTACGAAGACGACAAAGTACTAGCAATCCTCGACATAAATCCGGTTTCTACTGGGCATACGCTTGTTATCCCAAAAAACATAAATACACGAAATATTTTTGATGTTCCCCTTGAGGATTGGGCGGCAATGACTGCGGTCGTGCATAAACTCGCATCTGCAATCGAGCACGCAGTACAAGCAGACGGCATTAATATTCTCATGAACAACCGCGAACATGCGGGGCAAGTAGTAGATCACCCACATATTCATATTGTGCCGCGATACAAAGGCGATGGACTTCGATTATGGCCGCACGGAAGCTACAAAGACGGACAAGCTGCGGATCTGGTGAAAAAAATACTCGAGGCACTCGGATAAACAAACGGCGCCTTTCGGCGCCGTTTGTTTAATTATCTGCGGTCGTACACGCACCTTCGTGAACAAAATCTGCGTTCGAGTTATTCATTTGGCAACGGTTGGAATATGTTTGCGCCTGATGCATTTGGCACATGAGTGCACACATCATTCCTGGCGGGCATGTATTTACACAGCCCTGTGGACGGCCACACACTGGTGCATAGTCGGCTGTGCACGCCGTTTGTGACACCTGCACTGTTGCGGTTGATCGTGCTTCTTTACCTTCGCTATCCGTGACCGTAAGCGCCACGGTGTAGGTGCGGGCAGTCGAGTACGAGTGCGTAAACGAAGTGTCCTGCTGGATACTCGCCTGCGGCGCCATTGCACGCATCGAGCTATCAGTGGTCGGCCACTCGTCGCCCCACACGATCGAATATTTGAGCGTCCCGTTTTCCGGATCGGTTGCCGTGATTTTCCATGTACCGATTTCGTTTACGGTAAGTGATACTGGTCCTGAGAAGGTGGAGATTACCGGCGGCTTGTTCGTCGACGTATCGTCAAAGTATGCGGTGCAGTAGGGCTTCGTCATGCTCTCTGGGGTACATGCCCGGAGCGTGCAGTACGCGGGACCACCGTTTTCTGAGCGGCCACACGAATTGCAGCCGTCACTCCATGATTTGCACATCGGATTGCTTTCAGGATTGGCTGTCGTATCTTTACACTCTCCGTTGTAGAGGAAGGACGCGCCGTCGGCTTTCATGGTGCATAGATTGCCATAGGTCGTAGGCACTGGATTACATGGCGTCGTAATGCACACGACCGGCTTTCCTCCGCAGACAGGATTGTATTCTCTCGTGCATGCGATAGGGGCATCTCCAACTATGACGCGTTCAGTCGCAAGCGTCGTTTCTTTGCAGCCGCCGATGCACATGCCTCCCGCTTTTACGATAGAAACCGTATATGATCCGTTTTTACCATAGGTGTGGCTGAACGATACTGGGTTTACACAGCGGGATGGATAGATCTCTTGCGGCGAAACTTGGCAATGGACCCACTGTCGTTCTGAACCGTCGCCGAAATCAATGAGTGTGTCCTGACCATCAGCCATGCTTGGGCGATAATCGGAGGCGTCGCCAGTCTTTACAGTTACAGTGACGGTAAGCGGCGCACTACCTTTTTGAGGAGACACATTCAGAAGCGAATTACCGCTGTTGGTGCACCACATTTTTATGCGCTCGCGCGAAAGAGGGCCAAAAGCCCCGATAGCAGATACACCATTGTTTGACTGCCACTTTGCGACTGCCTGCGCTGTTGCAGGACCGAAGTAGCCTGTTGCTGATGCTCTCAAAAATCCCTCTGTTGAAAGATATTCTTGAAGACCGCGGACATCATCACCAGTGTGTCCACGCGAAAGGTTTCTATTGAGGAGTGTGCAAATGCGAACCGGTTTAACCTCGCTCCAGGCGCTGACCGTCTGCGCTGAAGATGATGAGGTCGTCTGCTGCTTCATCTGCAATTGCAGCGATGCCACTTTGGCGAGTAAGTCTTTGATCTGTGATTGCAGATCTTCTATTGAAAGTGCCGAGGTGGCAAAAGGCGCCACGAATGCGACCGCGATAATAATGCCGGCTACGAGTGATTTGGTATTCATAGCACAAGTATATGACAATTTGTTTATATAAAACGGCACATTTCTAGGTGTCCGTGTATATAAAGACGCACCTCCATGGCACTTCTTTCAGGATGAGTGACGTCGGACGTCACTCATTCGCTATTCAAGCGCTTCGAGCCCTGGGAGCGTACCCTCGAGGATGTACTCGAGCATCGCTCCCCCACCTGTTGAGAGAAATCCGAGGTTTTCGCGCCGCATACCACTTTCCTCAATAACCGCGATGGTGTCGCCGCCGCCTATAACCTTTCGCGCGTCCGACTTTGCAATGAGTTCAGCAATTGCATGTGTCCACTCGCCGTACCCTCCTTCATAGAGACCGGACGGCCCATTCCACAGTATGAATTTTGCTTCAGCGATTTTCGGCGCAATAAGCGCAAGTGTTTCCGGACCAATATCAACAATTTTGTCGCTCGATTCGACGTCGCTCGGATGTTTGACGCGCGCTTGTTTGTCGAGGCGCTCAACGGTCACATCGATGGGTGCCAAAAAATGCGGATTGTCCAGCACATCTTGGCCGGGTAGCTCACTGGATATTGTAGATCGGCCCACAGGCAACCCGCGCGCTTTGAATACGTCATTGGCAAGCGCGCCGGTAATAAATACCGTGTCGTATGCAGCAAGGAGGGAGCGGATGAGTGGAGCTTTTGTTTCAAACTTTGCGCCGCCCAGTATTGCAAATGACGGGTGGAGCGGCGCGCGCGCAAGCGAGATCTCGCGGACTTCTGCGTCTATGAGCAGCCCTGAATAGTGTGGAAGATATTTTGGAATGCCAACGATCGAAGCATGCGAGCGATGTGCAGCCGAAAATGCATCGTTTACATAAATGTCCCCGAGTCCTGCAAGCTCGCGCGCAAGACCGTCATCATTTCTAATTTCACGGGGATCGCGGCGGAGATTTTCGAGTAAGAGCACATCTCCGTCGCGCATGGCGTGTTTCGCGTCATGGGCAACTTGCCCGGTGAGATCTTTTACGTAGGTTAGCGCCACCTCACTTTTGAGCGCGCGTGCAACCAGTGCATTCGTTTCATCTGGGTCGCGCCCGATGTGGGACAAAATTATGACGCGCGCACCGATTTTTGCGAGATAGGCAATCGTTTCTGCTGAGCGACGGACGCGGAATAAATCGGCAACTTCCCCCGTTGCAGTAAGTGGCACATCAAAGCCCGCACGAACGAGGATGTATTTCCCCTTCAACTCACTCTCAGGCACATCTCGAATGCACTTCATGTTTATGCGGTGCCAAGAGCTAAAATAAGTGCGGTCATTTTGCGCGAGTCCGACGAAGCGCGCCCAACGAGCAAGCCTTCCACATCTCCGTCTTTGCACATTTCAACTGCGGTAGTTTCATCGATGGAGCCCCCGTAGAGAATTCGCATCTGCATGCCAACTTCGCCATGAATTCCTACGACGGTTTTTCGTATAAAAATAGCCATCTCGTGCATGTCGCGCGGCGACATCGGGCGTGACGCGCCGATGGCCCACACCGGCTCGTACGCGATCAGCACTTTTTTTATCATCGGCTTCTGCACACCCTCGAGACCAACCTTGATTTGTTCTGCAACAATTGCAAAATGCTCTCCGGAATTTGTTCGCACCGTTTCGCCAACACATAACACCGGTGTCATGCTGAGTGCAAGCGCAGCTGCCACTTTTTTCTTTGTATCGGTGTTCGTTTCGCCTCCTGCACGACGCTCGGCATGTCCAACTAGTACATACGTCGCTTTCGCATCACGTACCTGAGTCAGGGATATGTCTCCTGTAAACGCCCCCGCAACTTCCGCGTTGGCTGACTGCGCACAAAACGCAATGCGCTTTCCCTTATAGAGCAGTCGTAATTGTCGAAGATACAAACTCGGGGGTGCGACTACGATGGAAACCTGTTTCGCTTTGTCGCCCGCTTTGCGAGTAGCATCAAGGAGTGTTTTTGCTTCATTAAATGAGGGCGGATTCATCTTCCAATTCGCAACCAGCAACGTTTTCATCCCGTTAGAAATAGGACGCGAGAGACAATGCTCCGAGCCCTAAATTATTATCGTGTGTAAATATCCCCTGATGGCTATCTGGACCGACGCGTCCGCGATTTCTAACGGGATTCATGCGCCGAATTGTATCACGGTCGTTTTTCTATACGTCTGACCGTATACGGCGTACATCAACGCCCGTACTTTTCGCGCCAGAGCGCAAGACCAAAGTCAGTTGACGTTACCGGCGTGAACGGCGGCGGCGAGAGCGCGAGGAGCTGATCGTAGTAATCATAGCGAGTCTGAAAGCCCGAGCAGAATATGCCGCCGCAAATCCACGACGTTCCGGTGCGACCATTAGAGACGACCGTCCCGATCGTGCGCAAACTAGTCTGAGAAACGTATTGATCAAGCGCGCTTGGTATGTTGTTGATTGAGAAATAATCACGCCCGTAATGTCCACTTTGCGCAACGAAAATGCCGTGGATTTCCATATTGTCAGGAACAATGAGCGGAATGAGCACGTTACGCTCCGCAATCACGGTCAGTCCGTCGGTTCCATCATATGAGTTGTAATAGATATTGTTGTTGAGATACACGTCCGGGGTCGTACCCTGGGCAGCGGTTGCGGCCACAACCGTAACCTTCGCATTCACCGTCCCCTCCACCCATACACGATCCTCAAAATACATGAGCGAACAATCGGTCGGCACCGCGAAGGTTCCGATCAGGCTTTGGGCTGAAATCACACTGAACTGACTCGTGTTGCCGTATTGACTCGATGAGCTGGGATATCCGTCGGTCGAGGTCACGCGATAGAGTGTATAGGTGCCGTCTGCGTTAAATATAACGTGATAGCCGCGTGAGTTTGCGGGGCCGGACGCCGGAGGATAATAGACGCCGCCACCGGTCTGCGCCTTGGTCTTCAAGTCGGTAAAGTTTGTAGCAATAAGGGCAAAGTCGATTGTGGGTACCGGATACTCCCACAATTCAGGATTTGCGCCGCTTCCCATGACACCCGGAGCATTCGTTTGCGATGGGGCACAGCCGTAACTCGACGTGCAGTTCCAGTCTGTCACAGAACTCGACACGATTGAATTGGTTCCCCCATCCATGCGGACACCTCCGTTGGAGTGGTATGCCCCGCGAATATCCCTATCGGAACCCGCCCACACGTTTGTATTGACCACGTATGAATACTCGGCGACTGTCGGGCGCATGTACCGCGCTGTAATCGTGCGTGGAAACTGGCGGTCTGCATAGGCGACGCCGGTCGATTCCAAATCAATCCACTGCACCGCGCCGCATTGCATTGATGCTGATGCGGTGACTGTTGCGTCTCCCACAGCTCCTGTTTCGGGATCAGTTTCAGTATAGGTTGTGCTCATGAGTCCGGTTCCACTGCTTGCGATTGAGGGGTTGTGCGCAAGGAACCACCGATAGTATTCAAGCCCTGCTTCTGCAATGTGGAGCGCCTGTTCACGCGCTGCGAGCGCTCTTCCATACCGCGACTGCGTGAGCGCGTACCCGGAAATCGTCGTCAAAATTAGTACGAACAGCCCCATATACAGCAACACCAAGAGCGTTGTTACGCCCGACTGTGCCCCGCGCCCATTGTGATGTGTTTTTGTGTACATGGTTATTTACCGATGAGGTTTCGAATTGCGGCAGACGAATAGAGACTAATTTGATTGGGAAGTGTCTCAAGATGTATGTTCACACCGAGCGTAACTTTTACAAATCGGATGGCGGTGTATGCGGCTGTGGAAGAGGCGACTTCTGTACCGAGTGCGTCGTAGTATCGAAACGTTGAAGTCCCGACGGAAAGGTTTCGTACGTATTCCGACACAACGTTCGTTGTTTCGGTGCCGATGTAACTCGGCGGATTTCCGGTCGGATTCAAGACACCGCGCATGAGCGTCGAACCCGATAAGTAATAGTGTACTCTCTCGATTAAAGGGTCCTCGTCGACATCCGCATAAAACACAAAGTCATGCGGCGCAACCGACACAAGGGGAAATGCGCCCTCGCTCGAGAACGCCGCTTCGCGAACAGCGCGCACCACGGAATCAAGCCCGCGCTGGGCCGAAGTAACGGCAGTTGCTTGCTCGAGCGAATACGCGTTGGTTCGATAAAAGTACAAAACGGTTGAAGCGATTGCAGACATTGCAGCAACCATGAGCCCAATCCATACCATCGCTTCAATAAATGTCATTCCACGTGATTTCATACGCATATTACGGTTCGAGTGTTATAGAACTGCGCGTGTCTCCGATTACCGTTTGACTCGAGGTGCTTGTTTGGAATCCGGATTTGGATACGACAAGCGTGTATCCGCTTCCTCCAGCGAGTGATCGGAAGAAGGATTGTCCGCACGCAGACGAAAGACTTGTTTGATTGGTGCTCGACGCCGTGAGGGTAATTGTCGCATCAGCGATATAGGATCCGTCGGGGCGGCGCACATCAATGAGCAGTGACTTCGGTGTACTCGTTGCCACATACAGTCGCGTAATCTGGGATGAGCCTGGGGAGAGTAGTTCGGGCTGTACGGCACACACTTCTGCAGTTTCGTAACCGCTCATACTCGACGCATCAATGGTGTATGTATCCCACTCGATTTGCGGCAAAGCTATCTCACCCGAGGCGTTGCTCGTACTTGTGGCATTGTATTTATAAATTGTCGGACTATTTCCGATTGTTTTGAGTCCGCGAACGGTAACCGCGAGATTCGGTAAGACTTCGGGACCGTAGTTGTACGATATGCCCCACATATCAATAAGCGGGGTCTGGCCTCCTGCTTCGGTTGTGAGCGTTGCGCCGATGCGAACCAACGGGTAGGCACTCACAGAAAGACCGGTCAGATTAACTGGAGAGTCCGTAAACCCGAGAGCGTTTCCTGGTAGTGCACTCTCAGGAATTAAGGTCGGCGTTCCGCCAACCATCGTGTAGAGCGAATAGCGGATATCGGTCTGGGTTGGTGTGGTATCGGTCCATGTCAGCGCCATCCAGCGATTCAACAATGTGCTCGTTATATCAGTTGAGAGCACGAATCCACTCGCGGCGTACGGCACGCCGCCTGCAAGCTGTGCGACGCCACCGGAGACTGTGACATTGCTTGTCGTTGCAATGTACGTATCCGCCGACATAGCATCACTCCACGAGCGCGATTCGATTGCCTTGAATGTTTGGATTGTTTTATCCGCGAGCACGTCAATCGCAAAGGTATACGAGGTGGTGAGATTATTGGAAACCGTGAGGTGACGAGGATTTGGATTCAGGTTCTGCGACGTAACGGTATAGGTGCGCGCCGTCGAGTATCCGGTTTTTGAAACGACGATTTGGTATGCGCTCGATGCCGGCGCGCCGATAAAGGTGATAGAACCGAGATTGTTGGTATAGGTGCGAATGGATACCGTGGGAGACGTAGCGGTGTTCGTGATATCAATCTGCGCGTCTTGGAGTGGCGCGTTGTTTGCATCGACCACGTTAATGGTGAGTATGCCACCGGGGACTGCGGTTTCTATACCTTTCGGTGACATGCGACCGACGGTCTGAATACTGCGCAACACGCGCTTTGTCATCCATGAAATTTCGACGCGGATGGTTTTGTAATCTGCCACAATTGCATTCGAGTCGGCCCCGCCGCTGCCATCGTTGGGATCATCGGAGTAATATACGAGCGTTCTGCGCGTATACGGCACACCGTTCAGTGTGATGGTCTCTGTTTGCGGAACGATTCCAGCCGGAATACCGCCGAGCACACCCACCTGCGCATACGACAAACTTTTTAAATATTCCATGCGCTCATTGGCAAGTGCGATAGCACCCGCGCGCGCCTTGCTGTTGCTAACCACTGCGACTGTCAGCTGAAATGCCGCTGAAATGCCGAGAAATACCACGAGCATGAGTGCGGTACCCACGATAGTGTCGATAAGCGTAATCCCTGCCTGCGCAGGCCGGCCACGAGTATCAGTTCGTAGTCTATAGAACGTAGAACCTAGAATTCGTTTTTTTGATTCCATGTATTTCTACGTACTACAAACTACGTTCTACGTACTAAATGTGTTCGGAGAGCTGGTAGATCGGAGAAATCATCGAGATTGCGAAAAATCCGACCGCCCCGCCGATAAAAAGCATCAGAAACGGTTCGATAATGGTCGACATGTCTTTTGTCTTACGATCGACTTCGGCCTCATAGTACGCAGCGAGTCGCTTGAGCATCTCTGCTGTCTGGCCGGTCTCCTCACCAACAGCCATCATCTCGCCCACGAACGCCGGATAGAGCTTTTCGCTGCGAACGAACGTGGCGGAGAGCGGTTCGCCGTCGCCCACTGCTTTGCGCGCCATTCTGAGCGCGTCTTGAAAGTATGAATTTTGCACAACCTCCTGTGTAATCTCGAGACTCGTAAGCACATCCACTCCGGAACTTGAAAGTGATGCGAGCGTACGCGCCGTACGAGCGGCGTTGACCTCTTTCACCATTTCTCCAATGATTGGTAGGCGGATTGAAAGCGCGTCGCCAATGCGCTTACCTTGTTTTGTTTTTATCAACAAATATATTCCGGTAATGAGCGCACCCAAAAGCACGATCGCACCAACTGTGTTGTTGATGAGAAAATCACTGATACCAATCACGATCTGTGTTGACTGCGGAAGCTCTGCATTCATTTCCTCAAATGTCTGTGCGAGCGTCGGTACTACTTTGATCATCATGAGTACACCGATACCGAGAATTGCAAAGAGAATGATGGCCGGGTAGAGCATCGCGCCGCGGATCTTTTTTTTGAGATCATACATGCGTTCCATTTGATCAGACGTGACGGTGAGTGATTGTGACAGGTCACCTCCCTCCTCGCCGGCTCGCACCATCGCAACCATAAGCTTTGAAAAGACTGTCGGATATTTCGCGAGTGCGATGTGGAGTGCATCACCGCGCCGAACATCGGAGGCGAGCTCGGCAACAGTCGACTTCAGTTTTGCGTTCTTCGACTGGCGTTCAATAACAGAAAGTGCACGCGCAAGCGACAATCCGGCACCCAGCATCGCGCCGAGGTTACGCGCGAGCAATATCTTGTCGTATTCCTTGACGGTGCTGAACTTAGAATTCCAAAAAGACCAGCTGAGTGCACTCGTACTCGTATCTTCGTGTACTGAGATGACGCGCGCACCCTCGCGTCGAATTATCTGAAAAAGTTCGAACCGATCCGGCGCTTCTGCAACTCCGGTATAGATTTCTCCGTCGTTTTTTTCGGCGGTGTAAGTAAAATGCGCCATTCATTCAAGTATACCGTGGCCACACACCGCTGCGGCCACAAAAAATCAGAAACGTGTACATGATACGAGGAGCACGCGGTGGTATCGTTGAGTACATGAATGCATTTTGGATAAAGGTGATCGCAATTGTCGCAATGCTGGTGGATCATGTCGCACTCATATTCTTTCCCGACTCATTTTCACTACAAATCACCGGACGCTTCTCCTTCATACTCATCGCATGGCTGATCGCAAACGGCGCGCATTACACTGCCAACATTGAGAAGTACTTCTGGCGGCTCGGAATTTTTGCATTGCTCGCTCAAATTCCATATGAAATGGGTTTCTTTCTCGCCGGACGACATCCGATATTCTTGAACGTCTTGTTTACCCTCCTTCTTGGACTCCTCGCGATTCGGTTTCTGCGGGTTGATGGGTTTCGTTTCATTAAGATTGCCGGCGTTCTTACATCTATCGCACTCCCAAGCGTTTTGAATACTGATTATGGGGCGGGCGGAGTGCTCTCTATCGTTGCGTTTTATATCTTTTTTAATCGACCGCTCCTCCTCGTGGCGAGCCAAGTGTTCATCCACGCGATTCTGACAAACCTGAGCTTCTTTATTGCCCCGGGATTCGGCAGCGAATTCGTAATGCATCCACTCGAGGAATACGCGATACTCGCTCTCCCCCTTATTCTCCTCTACAACAAGGCCCACGGATATGCCACAGGCTTATTTTTCTATTGGTTCTTTGTGGTGCAAAACTTTGCGGTGCTCTTGCTGAAGATGATCCTCTCGAATCGGTAACCAAAAGTGCAGTTTAGGGTTAGTCCGTAATTACTCGGAGTACTTCTTCGATAGTAGTACTGCCCTGCACGGCCTTGAAGATGCCGTCCTCGCTCATCGTAAGCATGCCTTCTTTTCGCGCCTGATCATGAATCTGGTCTCCGCTCGCGCTCCCCATGATGAGCTCTTTGATGGTTGCTGTTACCGGCAAGACTTCGTAAATACCAACGCGCGTTGAATAGCCTGATGGCGATGCTCCGTTTTCGTGCGGTTTATAAAACGGTACGTTTTTCCACATCGCATCGTTTTGCACGATTTTTTCATCTTTCAGCGCTTTCAGCACTGTCCCCTTATCAATAATTTTCTCGAGGTCGGCGTATTGATCTTTCGACAATTCGTACTGTTCTCGGTCGGGAGTGAGTCGACGCACCAAACGCTGACCGATGATGACACGCAACGTGGAGACGAGCAGGAATGGCTCGATTCCCATGTCGAGGAGTCGTGCCACTGCTCCTGCGGCGGAATTTGTATGAAGTGTTGAAAGCACTAAATGACCGGTAAGCGCAGCGTTCACTGCGAGCGCCGCGGTTTCTTTGTCGCGAATTTCGCCTACCATCACGATGTCTGGGTCCTGACGCACCAGAGACCGAAGTCCGTTTGCAAATGTGAAACCAATTTCGGGACGCACCTGCGTTTGATTGACGCGCGCCATCTGGTATTCAATCGGATCTTCAATTGTAGAAATATTTACGTCTGGTGTGTTCACGATATCGAGCAGCGTGTAGAGCGTGGTCGATTTACCGGCTCCGGTCGGACCCGTTGTGAGAATCATGCCGGTGGTTTTTCGCATTGCATCATGCATGCGCTCAAGACCGGTTCCGTGAAAGCCAATACCCTCGAGCGTGAATCCGGAGATATTATCGCGGAGTAATCGCATAACAATTTTCTCGCCGAAGTATGTTGGAAGCACGGACACGCGGAACGATACCCGCTCCCCGCCATTGTCGGTACCGAATCGCCCGTCTTGCGGTAAACGCTTTTCATCGAGCTTCATGCTTGCGAGCACTTTGATGCGTGCCGTAATTGCGGGTGCCGCGTGTTTCGGTAATTCCATCGCATCGTGCAAAATGCCGTCGATACGGTAGCGGATGAGGAGCGTTTCTTGCAGTGGTTCGATGTGAATATCGGAAGCGTTCTGGGCATTGGCGTGACGCAACAGCGTATCGACGATGCGGACTGCGGGCACACCTTCCGCCATCTTCTTTTCGTCGAGATCGTTGAGCGCCCCGGCGAGCGCCGCAGTTTCACGCTCGATCACATCGCCAAGATTGTCTTTAAGCCCTTGCTGATACTGCTTGAGTGCATATTTTACTGATGCAGCATCGGTAAGACGCGCCTGCACCTTTAAATGAGTCTTCTTCTTGATGAAGTCAATCGCGGCCAAGTCGTCGGTGTCGAGCATCGCAACTTCGAGCTCATCGCCACGATGGTTGTAGGCAATAATGTTGTTGCGGCGCGCAACGGGTTCGGGAATGAGTGAGAGCGTGTCGTACTTGATTTGTGTGCCGGTAAGCGCAACAAATGGAATGCCGAGAATGTACGCATACGTGCGGCGCAACTCATCTTCACCAATTGCATTTTTTGCAGTAAGCACTTCACCCACGGTCTGACCGTTCGCTTTTGCTTCCGCTTCCGCAGCATCGAAATCTTTTTGCGAAACAAGGCCGGCGTCGGCAAGAAATGTTTTGAGGTGTGTCTCGGAGATATACATATAACGAACTCATTATATCAGCAGTACAAACAGAACGGCGGACTTGAATCGGTCCGCCGTGGAATGCTCGTCGCGAGATAGCGATTATGCGTTTGTTTGTACAAGCGGAGTGATGCATGCCACCAAAATCACTGAAAGAAAAAACGGCATGCCGAGAATAATGAAAAGCGTGTCGCCCCATTGTCCGTGGTGGTCTCGCGAAGCGTCCCAATTATGCTCACCGTTCATGTAGGTGTCGGCGATGACATATCCGATCTCGGTTTCGTATACACCACATCCTTGAAGCAGCCCTAATGCCCCGAGAGACAACGAGACAAGAATTCCAGCAGCAATAATCAGTTGCGGAATGACCTGTATCGGCAAATCGGGTGGTGCCAAGGGCGCCACACGTACGTCATGTATGCTCATGAAAACCTGCCTTTCTCCATGATTTTTAGCACGACAGTACACTCTTGACGAGGCACGTTCGCGTCCGTATACTGCCCGCATTAGTTCCGCCGCTGGCGGAAACTTTTTTTAAAAGGCATTTACTACAGACTACGTTCTACTAACTACTTACTACTCTATGGCACTCTTTGACCTCAAATCACTGAATTCAGCTCTTGAAGAGCTCCAGGCTGAGCGCGGCATCACGCGCGAGTCTGTAATTGACGCACTCGCAACAGCCCTCGCTGCCGCATACCGCCGTGAATACGGGAAGCGCGGTCAGATCATCCGTGCCACGTTCAACCCTGAATCGGGCGACATGGAGTTCCGTCAGGCAAAAATTGTCGTTGACGACACGCTCGTTCGTCGCGAAGACGAAGAGGCCAAAGATGACAATGACCACCGTTCACGATTCAATCCGGAACAGCACATCATGCTCGCTGATGCACAGCGCATTAAGCGCGACGCAGCACTCGACGAAGAAATCTCATTCCCATTGGAAAACCAAGAAGACTTCGGCCGTATCGCAGCGCAGGCTGCAAAGCAGGTCATTATGCAAAAAGTACGCGAAGCAGAGCGAGCCTCAATAATCGAGGAATACGGCGAACGAGAAGGAGAGATCGTAACTGGTCACGTGCAACGCTTTGAGCGCGGCAATCTCTACATCGACCTCGGACGTGCCACTGCCATTCTCCCCTACGATGAACAAATCCCTGGGGAGCGATACCGACAGGGAGAGCGCGTGCGCGCACTCTTGCTGCGAGTAGACGAAGGCGTTCGTGGTACGTTCATCCGCCTTTCCCGGTCGCACCCACGCTTTTTGACAAAGCTCTTCGAAACCGAAGTGCCGGAAATGGCAGCAGGTACCGTAGAAGTGAAGGGCATCGTTCGTGAACCGGGTTCACGCGCAAAGATTGCAGTGCACTCTATTGACGACCACGTGGACCCTGTTGGCGCACTCGTAGGTCAGCGTGGAGTACGCGTAGCGGTTGTTACCTCTGAACTCGGCGGTGAGAAAATCGACGTGGTGGAGTGGTCGCAGGTTGCAGGCGACTATGTGAAGGAGGCGCTCAAGCCAGCGCAGGTGCTTTCTATTGAACTCTTCGAAGAAGAAAGTCGCGCAATCGTGCAGGTAGCCGAAGACCAGCAGTCGCTCGCAATCGGCCGTGGCGGACAAAACGTGCGATTGGCCGCGCGACTCACTGGTTGGAAAATCGATATCCGCTCTATGGGCGGCGAGCAAGTTGCAGCGGCTGACGCAACAGAACCGGTACAGTCAGTGCCAACGGATGTTGAGAACGTAAGTGCAACCGAAGACACGTTTGCAGAGGCGAAGAAAGACATCTCCGGCGATGACGACGAGGCCAAGGACGAAGGCGTCGATAATCTCGACCCAGTTGAACAGGATCGCGACGTTGCGGATGAAGTTGTTGAGGAACAGCAGGGCGAAGAAACAAACGACAAAGAGAAGGACGCGGAGTAATGACTACCGTCGGCAAAAGAGGCTCTTCAGAGCCTCTTTTGTTTTGGAGTAAACTTGTTACACTCTCCCCTATATGAATCTTTGGCACGATGTACCGCTCGGCGAAAATGCGCCGGAAGAAATTAATGTAATTATTGAGGTCCCGAAGGGTTCCAACAACAAGTACGAAATCGATAAGACGACGGGTCTCATTAAACTCGATAGAGCAAATTACTCAGCTGCAGCATTTCCGTATGACTACGGGTTCGTGCCACAAACACTGTGGGACGATGGGGATGCGCTCGATGTGATCGTGCTCACTACGTATCCCTTGAATGTGGGTATTTTGGTGTCCGTACGACCTGTCGCGGTCATTGAAATGATCGATACCGGAGAAAGCGACTTCAAAGTTATTGCAGTACCGGTCGACGACAAACGTTGGGACGACGTTCAAGACCTCACCGACATCAATTCCCATTCCCTTAAAGAATTTCAACACTTCCTCGAGACCTACAAAGCACTCAAGGGAAAGCCCGCTCCAGTTGAAATCAAAAGCATTCAAGGGAAGGCGGCCGCGATCGAAGCAGTCAAAAAATCCATTGAGATCTACAAAGAGAAGTTTTCCAAATAACCTTTAGGGGTCACTAACTCCTCGGTTCGAAAACAAAAGACGCGTATGCGTCTTTTGTTTTGTTCGCACTAGTCGCAGGTTGCGCTTCGGAGCAATCCACACCGATGCGCTCCATTATCGCGTCATGCGAGAGGTGTACTATATATGCATGCCACCGATCGTTGACAAAGTTCCACATCAACGAGCAACACGCGAGGATGGTGCGGGACCAATAATTGGCGCCATCATTATCGTGATTCTCCTCGTATTTGGCGCGCTCTATTTTTGGGGTCAGAAACTCAATAAACGCACTCCACCGACCGCCCCGCTCGTACAAAGTCAGATCGTGATTGATTAATGGTTGATACAGGCTGGATGCCTGCCCTGCTCCCTAATATTGGAATCCGATACAAAAACTGTATTTAGTCGTCAATCCGTGCTAAAAATCTCCGATGAATACTGAAAGCAAAAAGGCTGCCCACTCATTTTTAAATGTGAATATAACCCGCGATTCTGAGCGCTGGGAAACGGAAATTCGCGCGGAAATTCCGGTCGAGGTGCTCACCAAGTACCGCGGAGTCGCACTCAAGGAGATGCAAAAGACCGCAAAGCTCGATGGCTTCCGTCCCGGCAAGGCACCCGAGGACCGAATTCTCGCAGTCTATGGGGAATCACAGGTATTGCGCCGTGCAGTTGAGCACGCAATCGAGAATGAGCTCCCGCTCTTACTCGCATCTGAGAAGCTCCCTATTGTGGAAGCCCCACGAGTAACGACCGACACACCAACGCTCGATAAGCCGGTCACCTTTACCGCACGTGCCGCACTCGCTCCAGAAATTGCACTCGGTGACTACAAATCCGTTGCCAAGAAGCACACTGATATCAAGGAAGATACGAGCGTCTCTGACGCTGAGCACACCGAGGCACTCACTCATTTGCGTCGCGAACGTGCGCGCATCGATCGCATCGAGTCTGGCACAGAACCGCAAAAGGCAGCTGAGGAAACGAAGGCGCTTGCGGAAACCGACCTTCCAGAGCTCGACGACACGTTCGTGCAGACGCTCGGCTACGAGAACACTACTGCGTTCACGACCGCACTTCGCAATAACATCCAAACCGAAAAAGAGATGCGCGCGAGCGAAAAGCGCCGCGCTGGTATCCTCGACGACATGGTGAAGGGCTCTAAGATATCCTACCCTGTTTCACTTCGCGCATTTGAACTCGACGAAATGGAGGCGCGCTTGAAGGACGACCTCTCGCGCATTGGCCAAACGATCGAGCAATACCTTGCAGAAACAAAGAAGACTCGTGAAGAGCTCCTTGCAAGCTGGAAGGATGCCGCAGATAAGCGCGCAAAAGTACGTCTTATTCTTTCAGAGATTGCACGACAAGAAAATATAAATCCACCAGCTGCGGAGCTAGAACATGAACTCGAGCACGCGCGAGAGCACTATCCAAAAGCGGATCCCGAAAATCTCCGCGCACACATTTCGCACGCGATGCGTAACGAAATGACACTGCGCTTCCTCGAAGGAAATCCAGAGCCGGTCGGCCACACCGCTTCGAGTCACGGAGGGCAAGCCGCCCACGCTCACAAATAAGAAAAGGCCCTCACGTACCATTCCTGAAATCCAAGGGTAACCCTTGGATTGAGCTCTAGGGTGACCTCACTTAGCGAGGGTTCCCCTCGCTATAACTCGACCAAAGTGCGCCGAAGGGCGATCTTTGCTGTTTCCAAGGGTAGTCCTTGGAGTAGTCACAAATAACAAAACGGCACCTCGCGGTGCCGTTTTCGGTGTGCAGACACATGCGGTGTCAGCTTCGTTGTTTCGGCTCATAGTTTAAAAGCGCAAACGTAGTGCCCTGCCCTTTCGTTATTGCGATATGGGGGTCATCGCCATAGGCCGACGGATCACGAACGGTATGAGGCGACTCTTGTGGCGGAACGAAGGCTACCAGTCCCATATCGCCGGCAGCGATGATGGTTGGAAGCATTTCGGCACCAAGATGAACCGGCTCTGCCGTGTCCAACAGTCGCACGAGTTCCGTGACTTGCCTGCTCGCAGTGTACGTACTCATATCGTTCTCCATGAGTTTCCGTAAAGAATTATGTGGAGCCTGAGTACGCGTGTCAAGCCTAGTGCACTGTTTCCGGACCGGACTCGCCGTGCTTGGACAGCATCTCTTTATAAAAAAGTTCGATTACCTCATCGTCGCTCAACGACACCGACTCCCCGACATGCGCGTCGACTACTTTTCGCCAATCGGCTGCGTGCTCGCGAACCCAGTCCATCATAATCTCATTGCGCCCTGCGCTCACGCCCGGGTGTTCAATCTTAAACGCATGTTCGGCAACACGCGCCTGTATTTTACCGTGTTCAATAGGCAACTCTATTGGTGCATCAATACGATGCATGCGCTCCATATTCATGCGTTCAGTATACAAAATAAAAACTACTCCAATTGATAATGGGAGTAGTTATAGTAGTGTCCGCCGCCATAATCAGAAGAGTCGTACGAGGCGCCGGTGGAGACAACCGACTGTTTCTTATACGCAACGCTGATGTTGAAGTCCCCGACCATGTACAGGGCGAGCACAACTCCGACGAGGAACGAGATCACATGGGTCATAGGCACCTCCTTTATCAATTCGGGAACCATTCCTGAACTGAACAAAAGCCTCGATATTACGCGTCGAGGAGGCGCGTCCCTTGCGGGTGTGCTTTTTCCGGTTGCGCACAACGCGCAAACGGTAACGGTTGTCGGCAAGCGAACGCGCGGATTCGCTTCGGCGCTTCGGCGCGGGACCGGTGATCTGTTTCATATAACATACCTCCTCTATCAACCCGCGAACCATTTCGCGGACTGAAAAGAATGGACGATGACGCTCGTCCGGACGGATAGTAATCGGGATATCAGCCCACGCGTCAATACGCGCTGTCGACGACAAAGTCGCCGAATGAACGGCCGCTGTGGCCGCTCACATCTTCTACCGGGAGGCCCTCTATCTCCCGACAGTAGTACTTGCCGCTGCCCGGTCCGGAGGATTACTGTCCGCGCTCCAAGCTCCTTCGCTTGTCGCACGAGTGCAGCAACTTCCGGTTGCAGGCCGCGATCGCAGCAGCCGTCTTGGCAACAGTACGGCAGGCGCCGACCATTGCTGAAGCGGAGCCCGTACCGGCTCGACGAACGCTTCAGGATGTGGACGGTCTTCGCGACCACGATCGCCGTCGTGCGATCCGCAGTCAGAATGACTGCGCCGGCGGTCGAGGCGGTAGCGAAGTGAGTGTCGGTCATGTGGTGCCCTCCAAGAGCGATGCGCAGAATTGCGCAGAATTTTATCAACCCGCGAATCATTCACGAGCTGAATAAATAGGACGAGCCGTGGCTCGTCCTGTTTGATCATAAGCGGTCGAGTTCTCGCAAGGCGTCGTTGGTTTCATCTTGCCCGAAGACACGATTACTTTCTTCAACAGCCTCGCTCCACTCATCGCACTTATCATCGTATGTATAGCTCTCCGATATATACAACCAATCTTCGTAAGCCTTTTCTTGTTGTTCTTCTAAGACTGCGCGAAGAAAACTGATTGCACTATAGTTTCGCTCTACAAGGTACTTGATATCCATTTGTAATCCTCTGTTAGTTGCCTTCGCCACCATGATCGGATTACAAACGCGAGCAGCTCACTCCCTTTTCGATCAACCCGCGAACGATTTCACGGACTGAAAGGAATGGACGATGGCGCTCGTACGCACGGAGAATGCTTTCACATCCGCTCACATCTCAGTGAGCAGTACTGTTGTAGGTGATATGAGTGTCGGCATCGACAACACCGGTGTCGACATACACCGCTGCTGCGAAGAGCAGTCCGCACGCCACAGCAACACCGACGACGACACCTGCCGAAAAGAGCACAATTCTACGCATATATTTCTCCTTAAAACTCTATCAACCCGCGAACGATTTCGCGGACTGAAAAGAACGGGCGAATGGTGTTCACCCTTAGAAAGTACTTCCACGAAACCGGTGTGCCGAAACACCATGGTCTTTTTGGTAGACCCGTCCGGCTGCGACACTTCAGTGCTTTCACGTTTGGAAAACGCGTAGAGCACTTTGATGTTCGCCCGCACAAGCGCGACTTCGAGGGGCGCCATGAAATACGGTGCGCCACCGATCATTGCAGCGCCGCAACCAGACTCCCGCGCAATGTCAGCGAGCTTAGCGGCGCGCTGAGCAAGCAGGCCGGTGCTCGGGAGCTCGTCAAACGTCAGATACATCTGGACGAGCGACTTCTTGTCGGTCTCAACCACGCCGACGGCGAGCTGATC
This sequence comes from Minisyncoccia bacterium, assembly GCA_046594495.1. Taxonomy (GTDB): domain Bacteria; phylum Patescibacteriota; class Minisyncoccia; order Phycocordibacterales; family UBA2100; genus UBA10103. Next base: position 29,251 of record JBKJSQ010000057.1, read on the forward strand.
CGCAGTCGCTTCGTGTTGAGTCAGATTCAAGATACGCATGTGTGTATTCCTCGCTCTATCAATTCGCGAACCATTTCGCGGACTGAAGAAAGCGGGGAAGATTGGTCTTCCCCGGAATATTCGCTTGCCTCACGGCGGCGATCGGCTTTTGCACGATCGGCACGGAGGTTCTCAAGCTGGACGAAGAACTCACCCCGCGCATTGCGCTCACTGAGTACGCGCAGCGCTACGCTGTAGCCACTCTGCGCGAACATAAGTGCGACGTGCTTGCGTGTCATCATGTGGCATCCCTCATCTTCAATCCACGAACTATTTCATGGGCTGAAGAAAGGTGCGGAGTAAGGCTCCGCACAACCTATGGTGATGTTCAGCATCTGGCCGTAATAAAACGGCAAGATTGAGAACTTCTGTTGCCAAGCGACACCACATCGCTCCGTTGCCATGTTAATGGAGACGGTATCCGTCGAGAGAACGCTCAAGAAACGCGAGCGCTTCGTCAGGATAACCGGACTTCTCCATGTACAAGGCGAATGCCAGGATGTCATCGTCTGACACGCTCCGACGGGGGCACTTCAGTGCAACAAACCCCCGAACGAAATCATGTGTTCCGATGACACGCCCGTCGATAGAAATAACCTGCCTCATGTAGTCCCCCTCCGTGAAGTTGATGAAAGAACGCGAGTGCACTCATGTACACACGAAACGAAATCGCGAGAGCTGTTTGACTGATGATGCGGTCTAGAACCCGTACCCACCTTTCAAACTTCGGGGCTGGACATCCCCATGGCGCTCTCTTCCACACTCACACCGTATCTCGCGCCGAGACACAATATGAGATTACGAAGAACGGCGTGCGCGGTAAGCATTTCGCTGACCGCCCTACCGTCCTTTTTTCTGCATCCACAGCCTTTCGGACCTGTGGAAACGAAAAGGTAGTCGTTGGCTACCCCTGACCCGGCAACGGCATGCGCCGCCCCGAGTAACCTCTTTGGAATCCGAAGATTCCTTCGCTAGCGGTAATCGCCCCAGAGTTAACCACCAAAAG
>JBKJSQ010000089.1:0-5656 GCA_046594495.1 Minisyncoccia bacterium
TCGCACGATTCGATTCTGTGCCCGCCCCCGCCCCGCCGTCTCCATTTCTCATCTCTTTTCGCGGGGTTTTTTGAAAATTGAATGGGCGGCGGGGCGGGGGCAACGGCTCACTTCTTCCCAAATGAGCCGTTCATGGGAAGAAGTGAGCCGTTGAAATGCAGGCTGCAAATGCAAAATTCAATATTGAGCCTCCGGTGCATTTTTTGATCGCTAGTGGTCGTCCAACCCTTAGGGGTGTCACCCTCGGCATCCGCCTCGGGCATTTTCGCTAGGGCTACTCGCGCCTAGATGCCTATGTGCGCTGCTTCTCCTCGCCACTCCCGCGTGCTCGCGGGTGGCTCGGGCAGCGCCTCTATTTGGGGAGAGGAGGGAATCCTCTCCCCAGCGTCTGTCTCCTCCTCGCAGCTGTTAGCTTTCGCCACAGCTCTATCCGCGGGTCATGGTTTGCGCTACTCTGTGCCTCCATTTGCGGGCCTTCGGAGTCCGCCCTCGCACAACCCCTCTCCTCGTTTTCAAAATCACTTTCGTGGTGTCGCTTCCGCTACTAACTTCTTCTTATTCCAAGAAAGCGGCGGCGCTCATCCGTCGGCCTGGCCGCCCTAGCGAAAATGCCCGCAGGCTCACAGCCTCTCGTGCTTGCCCCAGAGCCCGCGCGAGCACGCGCGGGCTCCACCCACCCGTGCGCACACGAAATCACTCCCTCAAAAATTCAAATCAAATGCGCGTGTACTCGACTGCTTTTCCTGTTGTGCCGATCTGTTTTATTTTTCTCTGCTTCACAAGTGCAGAAAGATACCGAGTCGCGGTTGCGTCGGATACGTGCAAGAGTTTTTCCACTTCGTCGTTCGTGATTTTGTTTTTCTTACTCAATGCACTCATGATCTTTTCCAGCTTCGCGTTTTTTCTGAATTGAATCGTCGCACGTGCTTTCACGAGGAGATCGCGTGCCGCGTGCGTAATCGTCGTTACTACCGTCGGCGTGTTTACTGCCGGAACGGGGATGGGCTCAGGTGCAGGTGGCAACGGCTCACTGGCTGGTATTTGAGCCGTTTGGGATTCGGACTGTGTTGTATCAACGGGCGCGGCTTCGGGCGCAGCAGCAGTTGGCAGTGCCTCCTGTGACGGCGTAATAGGCTCTACGGGAGTTGCTTCTGCTTGGGATGCGTCCTCGTCGGTCATGGCCGTATTCTATCCTGCCAAACGGTTCACATAGTCAGGGGTTTAAACACTTGCTATTTTGGTAGAAAGTGGTATAATTATATATAAGTTCAATTCTCCTGTTTGGCCACTGTCAGAACGGTACCGTCGATGTCCCACCGGCACCGATAGCCTGAACAGGCTCTACATCATCGACAAGATTTCTAAAAAATCTCCACAGCACATACATTGCATAGGTATCAAGCTTGCAGTACTCCAGCATTTGCCGCTTTTTCTCGATCAACGCATCGCCGTCCAGCTCACCCCTGCTTATCTGCCGATATGCCGCTATTGCATCTGTGCCGCTTTGTACGCCGCTGAGTGCCTTGTATGAAAGCTCGGGTGCGAGTACCGGTAATACTTTTTTGATCGATAATCGGCCTTCAAAGCCCTGATGGACGTAGTGTTGATTTTCAACGATGTCCATCAAATCGTACGTTCTTTCTATCACCATGTGGAAAAAATCACTGTACTCGGGCAATAATTTCGACAGCTCACGGTTTCGGCTGTTTTCGAATTTCTTATACCACGAAATGACCGTTCCAGAATTGCCGATTCTTTCCTTAAGACTCTTCGCGATACCCTTTGCCGGATCACCATCCAATATCAATTCTTCAAAATGTCTCGGCTCACCGTTTGGCTCATTGAGTACATGCAGCGAATACTGAAAGACAATTTGTTGATACGGACTGTAGTCGTCGAACGGCGGAATCGCAGTCGGATACGTTTCGTAATCCAAAAAATAGAGAGGGAAGGTCAATCTATCCAGCTCTGCCTTCAACGACTCCAGATCGACCAAGGGTTCTTGGTTCTTGTGGACAAGGACTTGGTTGTATTTTCTCGGCTTACTTGGTTTCAAGGGGTCTCTAGATTTCGAGGGCATCAATCTTTTATCAAGCGGGACATCATTGATCTCCAAAATACCTTCGTCTAGCAGCGACTTTAGTAGCACCTTACTGTTACCGATTCTATTCAAATCGTGGACGCTATATTTTGGAACCTGCGGGTTTATGAGTGCAAATGCCGTGCAGTGCGCACTTCGACCCCTCGTGAGGTAGCACGGGCACGGACGGGCGGGCATTTCGCTACTTGTGAGAGCGCGATGCGCCTGCTCCATTTCCATGGCCGCAAGCGGGCACAGCTTATCGATTGCCTCAGTTTTATCTTCGATGATGAATAACGCACCCGGAGTAAAATCGAGGTCTCCATTTCGTCTATACTCTTTGTTGAGACGAACGAGAAATTTTTTATTTAACTGGACGCCGCATAATTGGACGACATTGGTTTGAAAGGCAAGGTCATACTCATATTGAAGCTTGCGTTTCTTGTTTACCTTTTTCGGTTTTCCATCGTCTTCATCATCGTCGTCATCTTCCTCTCGCGTTGAGGACATTTTTATTTCATAAAGGTCATATAGCTGCGCCTCGTCGTTCCACTTCATCACATCAGTAGCGGCCAAGTATTGATCCGTTGAAAAGACGGCTTGAAAAATTACAGGTATGCGTTCGTCGATAAGTTTCTTCGTCAATTCCTGCGCCCCTTCACTGCGTCTCTCGACAAGAAAGCCGGATGGAAATATCCCACGCGCCAATTCCTCAACCTCGTTACCCATAACCGCAAGGGATTGTTCAAATTCAGAAACCTCAAACTTTGCGTACTCTGCTGGCTGATTACGCTTGACCCAGACGTTGTTGGGGCACTCCCGATACAAAATAAAATCAGTCTTTGAAATTGCGTTTCTCACAATACTATTTTTCCTTCGTCTTTTTACTGGAGAGCTTTTTTACTTTGACAGCTTTCTTTATACGCGTTTGAGCCTTTCCGACGCTGTCAGGAGTAGGTAAGTTTTCTGGCATGGTACCACCTAAGTTTTGTATCGTGTTGCGCACCCTCTGACCGACCAAGTAATGCGCCCTGTTCGCATTACCTTGTCCCTTGATATTTTCTCTTTTAATTTTTGCCTCTGTTTGCGTTGCTCTAAACAGGTTAGCCGCAAGCTCCTCGCTATTCATGTGATCGAGAATTTTTTGAGATTTCTTTAGCTTCTTTTGTTTATGTATGTCTTGCATCGTCATCCCACCATACAGTCCTTGGTATCCATGATTTTGAAAAATTGCATAACTCTCTACGCCCGCCATTGATGCCGTTTGCATCAAACTTGTGTTGTGCTTCTTCATCTCTTCGCGTAAATACACTCGCTTATTATCCTCGACGAGATTATCCGTTCTTTCCTGTCGTCGTGTTTGAATCGCGAAGTATGTCTGACCTTTTGCCACTACGATTTTCGTCGGATCCGAGTTTTGAACTATTAGATAACATGCGTAACGTGAAAGAAACACCGTGTCTATAGGCCTTTCAGCCCCAGACCCGATAGGGACCATTTCGTCCATATGGACAAAATGGTTGTGGATAACTTCTCCACTGTTGTCACAGGCGACTTTTGCCTTATCAATTACACTGAGAAATTTCCTATAATCAGCATACTCCAAAGCCTTTGCAAGTTCGCGCGAAGACCAATACTCCTTACCGCCATCATCAATTCGCTTTATTACTTCGAATGCATTTTCACCCATATTGTGTAGTCGATTATATTCCCTGATGCCGACTAAGCAACAGCCCGTTTGTCGCGGGATTTTTTGATTACAACGGGCTGCGCGTCGATATATTTCTTGTATAGCTCGAACAGAAATTCGAGACGTTCAGGTTCGGATTTGAAAGACTTTTTGCCGTAGCAGGCATCGACGGCACGGTCGAGGTCATGATGAGCTTTGAGAAGATCGGAGGGCATTGTGTTGGGATCGTACAGATCGGCAAGCGTAGAAGTCGGATATTTCGAGCGAACATCAAGAACTGCTTGCGCCGCTACCTCAACAGCGTTTCGTTGCTCTTCAGTCGGCTTTTCCGGCCATGGGAAGTTGTTGTAAACAATTGCTATGGAATATCGATAGCGACTCTCCAGACGACCACAAACCGCCCGTATCCATGCGTTATGCATAGTCGAAGTCAGCACACCAAATACGAACATGCCGGGGGTTGGAATTACATACACCTGATTCGATGCAATCACAGCCGATTTGAGCATTGCAATCGGAATATAGTTACGATTTTCTGACGATAGTGTGGGAAACGCGATGTAATCTGTCGCAGGCTGTCGAATCTCTGCAAAGCGAAAGGGTGTTGCTGCCAATTTCTTTGTGGTTTCTCGATTACTCAATAGTCGCCATTGACGAACCGCATCTACTAGACGGGCAATTTCCGGCCAAGAGCGAATTTCTTCTGGTTTAGCATCTACAAGCCACAAACAATATCGCTTTTCATTATGAATAAGTTCTTGTCCTCCAACAAATTCACGTATGTACTTTTCGGCATCAGGATACTTGGCAAGTATTTTAGCCCTATCATCAGCCGATAAAGTATAAATACCATCATCCAAAGCAAAGCTCCCGTAAGAGGCATCGGGGACATTTGCGATCAACGAACCTCGCCTTGCTTGTACTACAACATCCGGCGCGTCTACTAGGTACGGGTTGATATTGGCTACGGCAGTACAGGTCTCATCGCAAAGAACGGGCTTTGATGTTGCGTACGCAGCAAATCCGACAATTACACAGTGCACCGCCGCTTTACCGGTGGCCTCATTGCTCCAACGAAACGTCCGGTGGGCAAAATGAATCTTGATTCCGCGCGAGAGTAGCCATGGCCAAAGCACTCCAACCTGTTCGCCCTGAGTAATACTGCTGGTTGAGACAAAAGCAACCGGAATACGTGTGCCTTCTATAAAGTCGGCCGCTTTCTTGTACCAACAAGTCACGTAATCGAGTACACCCGTTCCTTTTTCATCACCCCATACTGCTTCCATATCTTTTTTCTGCTCCTCGTCCTGTTCCTTTTTTCCAAGAAATGGCGGGTTGCCGAGGATGTAAGAAAGTCTATCCCTTGGAACAACGGACTTCCAATCTGTTCGCAAGGCGTTTCCGTGTACGATATGTGGCTGTTCGCGCAACGGCAGTTTGACCAGGTGTTCGCCGAAGATACGCCCAAGTTCGATATTCATTTTATGATCCACGAGCCAGAGCGAGAGCTTGGCAACCTCCACAGGAAATGGGTCGAGCTCGATTCCGTACATGCGCTCAACGGAAAGTCTAGAGATTTTCTGTAGATCGACTTTTTCGAGACCCAGTCGTCCTTGTGTATCCGCATGTGTGACAGCTCGCTTATCAGCCTTTCCATGTAAACGACGGATGATTTCATTCTCGATGGTGCGCAATTCTCGGTACGAAATGACGAGGAAATTGCCGCAGCCACAGGCGGGATCGAGCAGTGAGATGTTTGCGACTTTTTCCCACAACGCTTCAAGCTTTGCCTTATTGGTCGTAGCTAATGAAAGTTCATGCTGCAAATCTTCGAGAAAGAGCCCATTTATCACTTTTTTGATATTCGTTTCCGACGTGTAATGCGC
>JBKJSQ010000074.1:0-2891 GCA_046594495.1 Minisyncoccia bacterium
GTTGATCGCGTTTCGAACCGTAGTTGCGGCGTACCTGCCAACTTCATGGCTGCAAGGAACTGTGCTCGATTATCTTTGTGCGGTGATCCTTATGGTCCTCCCATTCTACACCTGGATGTGTTACATCTTGTTGGAAGAAGCCACGGAAATGTGGACCTTCTCTAGACAGCGCGAATTAGAGCGCATCGAACATGATAAAAGGGAGGCCGAAGCTGAGCGGAAACTGTCCATCGACCGCCTTGTGGAACTCGATCAATCTTGGACTCAACTTTTGGAGTTCCTTGGTACTGATCCTAAGGTAAATCCCACGGGTCGTGGGAAAATTCACTAGGGGTTTGTTCGATGACAATTCTGGACTTTGCCTTGCTTTTCTGACTCGTGGAAGTGATCATGGCCTTCCGTATAGTATGGCGCCGATATTAGGCGCCTTTTTTACACCTTTGGCGTCCCAGAATTCCAATAAAACCGTCAAAAAATCAGGCAATCTCGGATAACCCACAGCTTGTCCCCACAACCCATTAATTGATGCTTGACACACCAAACTCAAAAAGTTATAATCGTAACACGCTTAGGTTTTATATAAGAAAAGGGCACTAATATATGGATAAATTGTTAACATATTCTACTATGTAAGCGGTTGCATAACTCGCACATTTTTTGTGTGGGTATGATATCCGCTGAAAGGCGGTTTTTTAATCGCCAAATTTCCATAGACCCTTCCCTGAAATAAAAGATTTTAAAAAATATAATAGTGTCCAGTGATCACTACTTCCACCGAATAACCTGATTTAGGCGGTACTAAAGTGAGTAGTGGCCTCTGGATGTTATTGTTCTGCAAGTGAGCTGAGAGGTGATCAAAACCTTTCTAGTGTGTAGAACATAGACAATATGATGCAAGACATCATATGGATAGCAATTTAACAACTTATCGGCATCTATGACATATGTGTAACTTTGGCGCGTGAGTGGGACTGATAATCCCTGGTAGGCGCGACAAAGCCGATCCTATAAGAGGGTCGCGGCATATGTGATAACAAGTCCCCGTTTGTAAGGCGGGGCAAAAGTGATACGACTTTCAATTCGTATCGAACAAGGGTTTGAATAGCGATCACTGATTGCTAGTCAAATAAATGAATTAAACATCTAAGGGTGTATGGCGGATGCCTTGGCAATTAGAACCGATGAAGGACGTAGTAGCCTGCGATAAGTCTTGGTGAGGTGGCAAACAACCTTTGACCCAGGAATCTCCGAATGGGACAACCTATATGATTGAAGATCATATGTCTCTGTATCGTGGTGATATAGAGTTCGGGAACCGCGTGAAGTGAAACATCTCAGTAGCGCGAGGAAAAGAAAAAAAGCGCATTAAGTATTTAAAATTCTCTTAACTGAGGATTTGCACGAAGTATGCAAATTTTGAATCCGCTAGTTTGTGGATTCAGAAATTTGTATATTTCGGAGATTAGCCGCAAGGTTAGTCGAAGAAAAGTGCTTATTGTGTCATTCCCCTAGTAGTGGCGAGCGAACGGGGAACAGCCTAAACTGTCTTTGTGTTCTGGAGCTTTGCTGATTATAGAAATATAGTTGGCAATCTCTAGTTAAAGCTTACAGGCGTTGCAAAGAGCAGGGTTACAACAGTTATCCACTAATTTCTGTAAAAGATTAAGTTTGTTTGTGCGTAAACATTGCTTAGTAATAAGTGATGGGTGCGTAGAGCTGTCTAGTTGAATAGTCTGGAAAGACTAACCAAAGAGCGTGATAGTCGCGTAACACGAAAGACCTCTGAAACATTCAGGATAGTTTGTTAAGTACAACCAGACACGAGAAATCTGGTTGGAAGTCATGTCGACTACGACATAAGGCTAAATATTCTAATTGACCGATAGTGAACAAGTACCGTGAGGGAAAGGTGAAAAGCAGCCCGGTGAGGGCGATGAAATAGTACCTGAAACCATACACTTACAATCGAGTGGGAGCCTGGATTTATCCGGGTGACCGCGTGCCTATTGAAGAATGACCCAACGAGTCAACAGTACGTAGCTTACTTAAGTCTTCTCAAAGACGAAGGTGTAGTGAAAGCAAGGATTAATAGTCCGTATTTGTTAATTGATCAGCTAAATATTTATATTTGGCTGCTACATTTAACAAAAAGTTGCGTGCTTTGAACCCGAAACCCGGTGAGCTACTCATGGTCAGGATGAACGTTATGTAAAAGTAACGGGAGGTCCGAACGCTAGAAAGTTACAAATTTCCGCGATGAACTGTGAGTAGAGGAGAAATTCCAATCGAACTGGGTAATAGCTGGTTCTCCCCGAAATATATTTAGGTATAGCCTGTGCTGCACGTTAATGAGGTAGAGCACTGAATCGGCTCTACGGGAGCAATCTCGTGGACCGAACCAAACTCCGAATTCATTGACTTAAGGGCATGGAGTCAGACAATGAGGTCTAAGCTTCGTTTGTCTAATGGAGAAGAATCCAAACCGCCGTTTAAGGTCCCCAAATTAGAACTATAGTGAAAAGGATGTGGGATCGCTCATACAACCAGGAAGTTGGCTTAGAAGCAGCCATCTTTTAAAGAAAGCGTAACAGCTCACTGGTCAAGCGATCCTGCGCGGAAAATGTAACGGGGCTCAAGCCATTCGCCGAAGGTATGGGTGTGCGCAAGCACGCGGTAGCGGAGCGTTCCGTAAGCCTGTGAAGGTCAGCTGTGAGGCTGGCTGGAGGTATCGGAAGTGAGAATGCTGACATGAGTAGCGACAAAGAGTGTGAGAGACACTCTCGCCGAAAGTCCAAGGGTTCCTGCGTAAAGCTAATCTGCGCAGGGTTAGCCGGCCCCTAAGGCGAGGCCGAAAGGCGTAGTCGATGGGAATCAGGTGAATATTCCTGAGC
>JBKJSQ010000152.1:0-2600 GCA_046594495.1 Minisyncoccia bacterium
TTGTCGAATTACATGCGGCACTCGATGAGGCGAAGAAGTCACATCATTCGATACGCAAGACTCAGATTCATATCACCCACGCCGACTTCGAGGCGACAGCGGATATTGAGGTCGTTCCGCTTGATGTGACGAAAACTGGACCCGGCCATTTTTTGGTGCTCTTTCATGAATCTGCCGGCAGGTCTCCGGTTAGTTCGACGGCGATGCTCGCGGAGAAGGGGTGGCATCAGTCAGATACCAAGACAGTAAAAGGCGATAGAAAAGTCATAGAAAAACTGAAGAAAGACTTACGTGAAGCACGAGAGCAACTGAAGCTCGAGATAGAGGAGCGGGAGACCATGGAGCAGGTCCAGATTACCAATGAAGAAATGTTATCGACGAACGAAGAGATGCAGAGTATCAACGAAGAACTCGAAACGGCAAAAGAAGAGCTCCAGTCGACAAACGAGGAACTGACGACCGTGAACGAGGAGTTACAGGTGAGAAACAGCCAACTCTCGCTCCTCAACAACGACATGCACAATTTTCTGTCGAATGGTGACATTCCTATGGTAATGGTGGACAACAATCTCTTGATACGCCGCATTGCACCCGCGGCAGAGAGATCGCTCAATCTCGTATCTACTGATGTAGGAAGGAATATTACGCATCTGAAGCTTGCGATCGATATTCCGAATCTTTCCCAGCGTCTCCGCGTCATCTTGGATTCTATGGGAACGGAAGAATTCGAGATGCAAGATCTGCACGGGATATGGTTTTCAGTTCGGATACGACCGTACAAGACAGAAGATAACAAGATTGATGGTGCCGTACTGACTTTTGTAAATATCGACGATTTGAAACGCAATATGATGCGTCTTGAAGAAACTGCGAGACATCTGAATGAGCATCAAAAAGATCTGATTGCCGCAAAACAGCACGCTGAATTAGAATCATCTCGACGAAAAGAGCTCGAGCGGCAAAAAGATGAATTTATCGCGATCTTGAGCCATGAGCTCCGAAACCCGCTTTCACCGATTCTCGCCCATGCGGAACTTTTGCTCGAGACCTTAAAGAATAGCGCTGAAGTGAATCCTGCTTACAAAGAAGCCGCCGAGGTCATAGAAAAGCATGCAAAAGGCATGGGGAGACTGCTCGACGACCTTCTTGATGTCTCCAGAGTTATTTCCGGCAACACCAAATCGCAAACAGTACGACTGCATCTCGAGCGACTTGATATGAATACAGTGGTGCGTTGTGCAGTCGAGACCGCACGCACGATGTTAACTACAAAACAGATCGACATCGACGTGCGGTTTGCGAAAGCGCCATTTTTTGTAAACGCCGATTCCGTGCGAATAGAACAGATACTTGTGAATGTGCTTCAGAATTCCTTGAAATACAGCGATCCGAAAACTCATGTGCGGGTCACCGTTCTTTCTGATCGCAAATGGACCGTAATCCGCATTGCAGATGAAGGTCATGGGATCGAACCAAAACTTCTGCCTCACATATTCGATCTTTTCACCCAAGGGTCGCACGCGCTTAAAGATAAGACTCCTGGACTCGGGATCGGTCTCGCGCTCGCACGGAATCTCATGCATTTGCATGGAGGGGAAATAACAGCTGAAAGCGAAGGAAAAGGTAGGGGAAGTACGTTTACGATCAAAATGCCCCGTGCCTGATATCGATTATTCATTGTGAATTCATCGTATGAAAGGTACTAATTGAAAGCTGACATGAAGATTTTGATTATCGATGACAATAAAGATTACGCGAACGGTCTCCTTAAACTTTTTTCGTACGCAGGATTTAGTGATGTGCGCTGTGCCTATTTCGGTCAGTCAGGTATTGAGACCGCGAGCGAAATGAATCCCGATGTACTTTTAGTTGATCTACAGATGCCCGATATGGACGGATTTGCGGTTATCAAGGCAATAAAAAAGCAAGCTTCTAAACGCGCACTGATCTGTATTGCTGTTACCGGATATGGGCAGGATTCGGACAAAAAGCGAACAAGCGCCGCGGATTTTGACTTTCACTTGACGAAGCCATTTAGTTTTTCAGAATTGAAAAAAATCTTAAAAATTTCCGATACACAAAAAACCGTCACGTCGGCCTGAAAAGGTGGGTCAATGCAAAGAGGAGATCGCAAAACCGTTTAATTCAACCCAGACTATTTCCGCTGAACAAATGAAAAACGCCCCGAAAGGGCGCTGATCATCATTTGCTCCGCGGGCAGAATTCTCCCAAGAGCTCGCTCGGCGCCGCCGCGACTCACTCTTCTCGGGCCTGGTTTAGCGAGCCCGAAAGCTTTTGGGCACCCGAGCAAAACCTTTCGAATCCTAACGGGAATCGCAGCGCGACTTGCTCCCCGCATGGTACGAAATTGGAACGATTTTAATCAAACAAATTCATGATAAAGAAAGAGCGCCCAACGGTTGAAACCGCGGGCGCTCTGTACGCATAGTTGAATTCACGAAGCGAACTTCGGCCTAAGGACACTGCCGAGCAAATCTTGCCACCACCGACTGACGCGAGTCTTTAGATCAACGTGAATTAGCACAAGACCTTCCGGTGTGAGTTTGAAGAGTAGCGGCGCACTCCGAAGTCGCTGCTCC
>JBKJSQ010000141.1:0-4278 GCA_046594495.1 Minisyncoccia bacterium
CCTCAAAAGCTGCAGCATACGCCACTACCGGTTCGGCGCGCTTTAAAGCGGCGGCGCCTTCGTCGCCAAAGAGTCCTTTCCAGAATGCCATAGTGTGCCCATCCTACCCCAAAACACCCTTAAAATACATGCAGACGGCCGTTTTCGGACGATTGATTTCGCCCGCCTGAGTGCTACGCTTAGCCTTGGCTTGATGAGCAAGGGCTCAGCGCGGAGGGCGGCGGCACTCACATAAGACTTTCACTTTTTGGAGCTCGCACCCGCCTTCCGCACTGAGTCTTTTTTAATGACTGAAAAAAAGACTCACGGCGACAGCTTTGAAACAAATGTAATCATTTGATTTTTTAGTGCTCGCTAGAAGATTTGAAAGAATAATTTCTAACGCTGTTTAAGAGAAAGTCTGATATTTTTTTATGCGTGAGTAAAAACTCACGCAAGTCTTCAGAAAAATCACATGACAAGTTATCCACACTTATACGGTCATCGCGCGACGAATGCATTCGTGAGTGTAATAATTATTGAAACGCTCTTGCGTTTCGCGCGCGAAGCGATGGTCGACTTTTAATACTCACAATCCAAAATAAAATACCATGGCAAAAAAGAAGAAGACAGCAAAGAAGGCCAAGAAGGCCAAGAAGCGAGCATAGTCTCGCTTCCTGACAGGATCTTCGGATCAAGTCAGTTTGCAAAAACAGCTTCCGCAAGGAAGCTGTTTTTCATTTATACCTAAAAATTTCTCAAATTTTTCTCCTGCACGTTTCTCAATTCACAACCGAGACCTGAAAGAACGTATCAGATGCGAGGCATGGGCAGAGCATATTTAGAAACGTACTGAGCCGTACGTTGAGAAATATGCTCGGGCGCCCATAACGAAGCAAATGGTCCGTTATATCAGGTTGGAAACAGAATACCGTCACAAGTTTTCGTCCGCTCGATTACGAGCAGAAGAAACTCGCGACCCCGCCTCGCGATCCCACCCACTTCCGTGGGCGGGCCCCCACGCTCCGGCCCGGCTATTCGTTTTGCTGTAAGCGGTCGAGCTTCATCGCTCGACCTTTCAGCAAAACAGAATAGCCGCCTTTCGGCGGCTACATCTGCGACTTTCGATCTTTGGAAAGCATCACACTTTATGACACTCACCCGACTAGTATACGTCTCTTGGTATTGCTCGCAAGAGCTCTACTGAATTTGGACGGTACCATTTTGGATCTGCTGAATGATTTCCGTTACCTGCCCGCTCATTTGAGGATGCACCTTGACTGCCTCTTGCAGTGTTTGAATTGCACGCGGCCTGTCACCTCCTTGGTAGTATACGGCGGCGAGCGTAAAGAATCCCTGCACGTCTTCCGGATGCGCTTTTACATAGGCACTCCAGATAGCTGCTGCACGTGGGTAGTCCTTCGCTACCATCAAGCTTGAGAGAATGCGCTGGTCCGCGGCGATTCCACTTTCAACGAGTGGCGCAAGTATTGCATCCGCGTCCGCTGCACGATTGTTTCGAATGAGGACCGCAGCATAAATGAGCCGTGGATCTCGAAGATCGGTATTGAGTTCGTACGCCTGCTTGTAGAGATCAATGGCACGAGCAGCATCTCCCTGCAATTCAGCATTTTGTGCGCGCTCGTAGAAAATTGATTGTTTTTTGGGAGAGAGTTCTTGCGCACGCTCAAGCGCTATTGCACCGTTTTTGTAGTCGCCAAACGCGTTATACAGTACGCCGAGGAATAATGGGAAGCGTGCATCAAGTGGAGACTCCTCTGCCTGCAGTATCATTTCTTGCGTCGCGAGTGTGTAGAACTGCTGCTTCATCTCATTCGGTACGTTTGCTTGCGCAAGTTGTGAGGCGCCTTGCGCCAACTGCTCGCGCGCCTCCTGCGTGCCGAACGCACCATAGGCAATCGTTTTTTTGAATAGATCGTATGTCGTTTGTAGATTTCCCTGATTCGAGAGTGCGGTGAGGAGCGAGCGATTTTCTGCTATTGCCTTCCCATTCACTCCCCACGCAATCGCCCACACAAGCACGAGCGCGGCTCCTGCCACGTATGGCAGTGACCCACGTGATGCGACAGTGCGGGTAATGACCGGTGCCGCGTCAGATGCCTCCGTGTGCCGGTACATGATAAACGCGAGCACCGTACCAAAGAGAATGTAACTCGTGACGTTATCGAACACGAAGAAGTTATGTACGAAGTAGCCCGCAAGTAGTCCCGTGAGAATCGCGCGCTCCGCGATCGTAAATCCGTTGCTTCGCCACAGCATCCATACTGTTGCGGCAAAAATCGAGAGATACGCAATGAGCCCTAAGAATCCGCCTGCGACGAGCCAGTCAAAAATTACATTGTGTACGCGGTCAAACCACGGCTCCTGACCGTGCATGCGCGGATCGTAGTACTTGTCGAATACAAGCGCGTAATTCTCCTGTCCCCAACCAAGCAATGGCTTTTCTTGTGCACCCTTCCACGCCATGCCCCAGTTGTAAAAGCGTGCTTTTGCGGTGGTATCAGACGCAGAAATAGTGGCCATACGCGAGAGGAATCCGATTTTGTTTACCCACGCTTGATCCTTTACAGCGAAGAACGCTCCAGCAAGTACAACCATCACCGCGATTCCAGCAACAGCCGCACGCCACGCGGTCTTTGATTTATTCGCTTGAATGAGTACTAATACCGCGGTGAGGAACGATCCGCCGATGAGCCCGAGCATGGTGCCGCGCGTACCGGTAGCAAGCAGCATGTACGTATCAACCAGAATGATGGAGCCATATGCGAGCGAAATACCCACGCGTTTGCCATGACCACGCTCCACCCACGCCTGCGCCCAGAGCATTGCGGCAAGGAACACATGGAAGAGCATGTACACCGCAAAGTAAATCGGATTTCCGAACGTGCCGTCAAGTCGTGCAGTGAGGCCCGCTGCTCCGCCTTGGCCGAGCGCGGTATATCCAAATATTTGTAAGAGACCATAGAACGAGAGGTACGCGGACACGCCAAGACTCGTCCACATGAGCCATCGCCACAAGCGCTCTGTGCGCATTACAGAGGCTGCCACAACAACATATGCAAAGAGGTGGCCGAGGGTAACGAATCCGTCCATGCGTTCGTAGTTGCTCCAGATACTCTTGAATGGATATTCACCGAGGAGGTCTGCGAGCAAAATAATGAATGTGAATGCGGTCAGCGCGAGCAATATGATAGATCGGCGCGGCCGGTATTCTTTTGCTACGATCGCGAGCGCGAGCCACGCCCCGAACCCAATCTCAACAATGAGACGGAATGCGAAATTTTTGCCGGTAATAAAGGGAAAGAAGAGGGACGAGGCAACAATAAGACAAACAAACGGGAGTGCGAAAACTGATCCAATCGCAATACCGCGGAGGACTTTTTCAAGTGTCATACGGGCGAAGTGTAGCATGAGGTCTTTGGGGCGCCAGAGAGTCCGTGGCGAGCATTCTCGACAGTGATACAATCCTGCAAAACAGTCTATGAGCTCACCTGCGACCGATTCCCAGTACTATCAAGTGGCACGACCACACTCGATCGCTGAACGAGTCGTAATCGTAGCGCGAAATAAAATATATACAGACTTTTCGCGAGTGTGTTCCCCAAAGCCAACCGATACGATCCTCGACGTTGGCGTTTCAGACGTGGTAACAGACGCTTCAAATTTTCTTGAACGACTCTACCCGATCCCTGAACAAATCACTGCTGCCGGACTTGGTGATGGCGCAGCATTTCGAGCTGCATACCCAAAAGTTTCTTACATGCAGATTCAGCCCGGCCCGCTCCCATTTACCGATGCGGCATTTGATATTGCATCAGCTAATGCAGTGCTAGAACACGTGGGAAGTATCGAGGCTCAGCGCATGTTCGTGAGCGAACTCGCACGCGTTGCAAAGCGTGTCTTCATAACGGTTCCGCACCGATACTTTCCTATCGAGCACCACACTGCCTTCCCGTTCGTCCACTATAGTGACGCCACGTTCGAACTCGCGTGTTCACTGTTCAAAAAGCAGGAATGGGCAAAGCGTGAAAATCTAATTCTCATGAGCAAACGACGACTCGCTGCGGTCGTTCCGTCGAACACGCAGTATTCAATCGGATACACCGGTCTGCATCTTGGTCCATTCAGTTCGAATTTGTATCTGAATATCGGACCATCCTCCGCATGAGCACATTATTTTAATCATCTCAGGTACGGGCGATCATTTTTTTGATATGCGTATGCGCCGCAGGCGCAACATTAAAACTCGTAACGTTTGGGACGACCAACAGCAGTGAC
>JBKJSQ010000010.1:0-5294 GCA_046594495.1 Minisyncoccia bacterium
CGATCAATAAGCTTATGATCGTTGCGAGCTCATTGCACTTCTGCATCATGAGCTCGTTGGCCGCTTTTTCATCAGTAATATCTCGAGACACGCCAACAGTCATGATTACCTTACCGCTCTCATCAAGGATTGCAGACTTGACCGTATGGAAATACCGAACCACCTTATCGAAGTGTGTCGCCGGCTCTGATGCCACATCCAGCGTCTTTCCGCTCGTAAAAACATATGAATCGTCTTGAATGTATCGCTGAGTAGTATCCGACTCATTGAATGAGGCATCAATCATGCCGCGTAGCTTTTCGTTATCCATGCCATAGTAATCACGAAACGCCTTATTCGCCCAAACAATTCTCGACTTCTCGCGATTAATGAGCACCAAGTCTGAAATTGCGTCCAAGAATTGCTTCGCATGTTCGAGATTGCTTTGAATCGTTTGTTCGGTTGCATCTGTTGGCATATCTCAGATTATTGCATGTATTGCAGATCGAATCGATTTGGAATCATTTTAAAAGGGTACGTTGCGGTGATTCACACCAGGGTTGTATGAAGCATATTTTAACAAAAACCTCACACTACATAGTCCCTATCCATGATAGAGTCGAAATATGGGTATTTTGAAGCAGGCCGCACGGCCTGAGCGCGAGCAAACAGACGAGAGTTTGCGCGCAGAACGCGAGAAGACAGATGAAGCGATTTTGGGCGCAAAGCAGCGCTCTGAAGATGAGGCAGATCTCGTGGTACACCGTGCACGAGAAAATGCGGATAAGGTTTTGAGTACTGCTCGAGAAAAGGCCGATGACACATCATCGGGCTCGCCCGCAAACTCTGCTGCAACCGCCCGGCTTTCGGATACCCGCGCGCGCGAAGATGAAGTGCTGCAACGCGAGCGCACACTGGCCGACAAAACAATCGATCAAGAGCGCAAAGCGGTAAATCACGCGCTCCGGCGACTTCTGCCGCTCGAACGCGAAACTACCGATAGAACGCTCATAACAGAGCGTGCTCGCTCTGATATCGCGCTGGAAAACCGAGATGACTTTCTGGGAATCGTTTGTCACGATTTGCGAGACTTGCTTGGCGGAATCGTATTGAATACCGAATTGCTTACTGAGGGGTCCGCTGCATCAGTTGATAGAGACAGCGTCTCCAAGACGGCATTACATATACAGAGATATGCAGCACGGATGAATCGACTCATCGGAGATCTTGTAGACGTGGCCAGTATAGATTCAGGAAGAATTTCAATGATAACCGCGCGCGAGGATACGGCTTTGCTATTAGCGGATGCTATTGAAACGTTTCGCGCTTCGGCTCAAGCAAAACACATTGCACTTGATATGCATCCGCCGCTGCCGGATACGTTCGCCCTTTTTGACCACGATCGAATGATGCAGGTGTATGCCAATGTAATTTCTAACGCTGTTAAATTCAGCTCCCCCGGAGACACGATCACATTGCGATGTGAGAAAAAGGGTTCTGAATTACTTTTTACAGTCACCGATACGGGACCGGGTATTCCCAACGACATGCTTGACGCCGTTTTTGACCGGTTCTGGCAAGTAGGTAAAAATGACCGCCGCGGATTGGGTCTCGGTCTCTATATTTCCAAATGTATAATTGAAGCCCATGGCGGAAAAATATGGGTACAGAGTACACTTGGCGAAGGTAGCAGTTTCTTCTTTACGTTACCGATTTCCGAATAACCGAGTGCCGAGTACAAAAAAAGTGACCACCATTGCAGGTGGCCACGGAAGTCCTGGTGAACAATTTTCTTCTTATTTTACGCGATGTGAACCGTTTGCACCGTTGGAACGGTAAAAACTGGAATACACGTTGAACATGCCTGCGGCGGAGAGCATCGATTGCCACGCTTTGAACGGAGCAAGCCACATATCAAACGCGGCTTTGCGATACAGATGCGGCAAATTAGCAGTGGAGTACAACAAGACATCCGATGCGGTGAGCTCTGACTGCTTCTTTCCGACTTCTGCAGCGATTTCATTGACCGGCTGCTCCAGTGCAGTCTGTGCAAGCGACTTAAACGGTTGCGGAGAGATCTGCTCGGGTAATTCGAGCGATACGGCCGGTGCTCGCTTCACATGCGCCGCACGCGTTTGTCGCTTACGCTTGGTAGTTTTAGCCATAGTAACTCCTCGGTGTGTCGAACAATAGGATGATTATCTGTGGACCACGCAGTACATGAGCGTCCGTTGTCGATTATACGAATTACCGATTGGATTAGGGTGAAGATGCAAAATTGGGGGCGGGTACAATTGTGCGCCCACCCCATTTTTATGCCTTTGTATTGCATCGTGGACTTGGGCTATACTGCTCCCATATGAAAAGAATACTCTTGGTGGAAGACGATCAATTACTATCATCAATTCTTACTTCCAGCTTTCGGGACGCACACTACGAAGTTGTGTGCGCCTACGATGGCGACTCAGCCGTTGCCCGTGCGATCGAGCGACACTTCGACATCATTCTTCTCGATATTTTGTTGCCCGGCAAAGACGGTTTTGAGGTGCTTTCAGCAATGAAATCTATGGACGCAACACGCAACATTCCCGTCATTGTTATCAGTAACTTGTCTGACGATGCATCGAAGGAGCGTATGCGAACGGGAGGGGCTGTCAGCTACATCGTGAAAGCCCACTCCACACCACAGCTACTTCTTGAAGAGATCAGTCGTGTACTCGAGGCTCCGCAAACCACATAACCCAGTTCACGACATGCGTGTGAATATTTCGTAATCAAAATAGCGCTACGCTTTAGCCAAAAAACCCCGGCATGCCCGGGGTTTTTTGGTCACGCCACTGGTTGTGGTTTTACTTGTCTTCCCCGTCAACCACCTCCTTCATCTCGTCGCCAATGTGATTGGCTGAATCCTTTACACCTTCTGCCGCGTTAGACGCAGCATCCTTCGTGTTTTCCCACGATTCCTTAAAATTCTTCTTTGCATCATCATGTGTCATAACAATTTGCATTAACGCGAACTAATATCAGTGAAGCGTAACCATTTCTGCATGTACAGAGAATGAATGCACCTTTGTTCTCCCTTTCTAAGTTTTGATTACTTTAAAATATGTTCGAAACACTACTTATTTGCTTTCTTGCGAAGACTTTTCTTATTGACCTCGTGGAGCGCGACGATAAACATACTTTCCGACCATCCGAGCGGCGTGTTGTCGTTGAACTTTTCGGAATTAGAAAAATAGAGCTCTGGAATGAGTCCATCCTTGGTGACAGTCTGTTTTGCCTCTTCAAGAAAAAATGCTGCCTTTTCTTTATTGCCGATGTGCGCGTAGATGATAGAAAGCCACGACAATCCAAAAGTCCATTCTGCTTCCTCCGACCATCCATCATCATTTGCGTTGTAGTAGCGGTCGCCCTTGTAGCGAATCACGCCACGCTCGCGCAGCAAGTGGTATTCCATATTCTCGAGTATTTTGTCGCGCTCTTCCTCTGTAACCACATTAAAGGGCCAGATGAGCGAAAGCAGAGCAAGATCTACGAACTTTCCAGCCGATTCACGGGGCATCATAAGGCGGAGCGTTAGTTCACCTCGTGCAATAAGTGCATCCGGCACGTCAACTCCCTCTATTCGCTTGGCGGACGTGAGTCCGGCAACGCATGCACCCACTGAGGATGCGTGAATCTCCTGATTCTCTTCCCACATACCAGAATCAGGATCGTGCCAGTATTCGAGCGTAGAGAGATACCACACCAGTTTTTGGACCACTCGTCGGTCATCTTCGTCTTCGACAATAGAGCCTGGTTTGTGATGCTCAAGCTCTCCTATCTTAAAAAGGATGCATCCCACAGAGTCGTTTTGCTTGTTTCCCCATTCTTCCCAAAATTCATCGAATGTCTGAGGGTGATAGCGCGGATGAATATATTCGTGTGTGTGCTCCGGTTTTTTGGAGATCGCGTGGTCGATTTTCAATTCGTGTTTTTTGAATATGTCGAGAATGGCGCGGTAGGTTTTTTTGACCATGTCGTAATCCCCCACTACCTCAAATGCGAGACATTCGTAAAAATTATCGCGCAACCATGCTTTGTCGTATCCGGTATCTGCGCCTTTGTTTGATGCTGCAAATAGTCCCGATTCATATTGCAGTCCCTCAAGAATTGAAAGATGTTGTTCGACTAATTGATCATAGAGTGCGTGTTTTGCCATAGCCCGATTGTACCCCATGAGTTTAAACCGAAATATGCGCCCGTGCACGTAAAGGCACTCTGTATCTCACGAGGTGTACCGTATGCACAGGCAGGAACCGCTCCCAAGTGGTACTATGCCCGCGATATGAAGCGTATTCGTCGCAGGTTCGAGCCTGCCAATTGTAAACTGATTGTTAAGCGTTCACAGACGGGTGGTCGTGGCATGTTTGCCGGCGAAACGATTCCGCGCGGTACTTGTGTGATCGAATACACGGGCCGTCCACTCACACTCGCAGAACAAGACAAAGACGGTAAGTACTTTTTTTGGACAAGCTCAAAAACGATGATCGATGGGAATATCGCGTCCAACAAAGCTCGGTTCATCAACCATTCGTGCGCCCCAAACTGCGAAGTGGAGCTCAAGAACAAGCGCATCTATATTTTTACGCTCCGTACCATCAAAGAAGGCGAAGAGCTGAATTACGACTACGACACCGAATATTTTGAAGCCCATATCAAACCGAAGGGCTGTTTATGCACCACATGTGTCGCCAAGCGCGAGAAAGCGACAGCAAAAAGCGTATAGCCTACATTCCTATCTATAATCCACTTCGATGATACTGTTTACAGAGTTGCAGACGAATAACTCGTCTGCCGAAGGAGGGAACGAACATGCAGCTCGATAGTGAGCAAAAAGCGACAATTATGTCGTACGCCAAAGGCGCTCTGGGCGGAATGCTTTTACTGGCAGTTGCTGGCCAGTACTACCCTGGGTACATGCTCGACAGCAGCGCTCAAAAAGAAGTTCAATCGGCTCGCCAAGCGGCAGTCAATGAAACAGTGAGCATGGTTTGCGCAGACATGTACAAGTCCGCGCCCGGAGGTGAAGCGAAACTCGTGGCACTCCGTACGATAACGTCGTCCTATAGTCGCAGTAGCGACGTCGACGTCACGGCAGCGTCAGCCCGAGCGATCAAGCTGTTTTCGGACGGCAAGATCTCTCCGCTGCCGGAAAGCTACGGCGTGAACTCCGGCTGCAGCGAGCAGCTCTTCAAATCGAAACCCGCCACAGCGGCTCAACTAAAGTAAGTCCGAGCAATGGATGTGCCTAGCCGAAACCGAGCAATCGGGAG
>JBKJSQ010000013.1:0-4036 GCA_046594495.1 Minisyncoccia bacterium
CTACGTTTTGCATTCTCTCAGCTACGAAGATGACGAACGGTGCCTGATCGTGCACTTTCTTGAATGATGCGTACAAACTGCCGTCTGGATATGCGGGATCATGCATGAATGCATCGAGGCACTGTTGTATGGGTAATTGAAACGGAAGCTCAACACATATGACAAACACATAATCCCGCGCATCAGACCCTACGAATCCTGCTCCATATCCGTTCGTCACTTTCGTGAACCGTCTCCCCAAATCTTTTTCAAGAAAATTCCAAAAACCGGCTTCAAGATACGGATTGAAACGATTCTGCATGGCGTGGTACGACCTGATATCGAAGAACTGAAAATCGCTTCTCCCTTCTCGCGCCGCAATTTCGATCACCTCGCGCTCGATAGATTGAGTTGCTGCACGAATCATTGTGAGATTCTTCAGGCCAGATGAACCATATCTCGCACCGTGAGAATACGAAAAAGTGACGGCAAGTAGGATCACAATTATGAGGCCGACGCCTTTGTATACAATATTTTTTGAGAATGTTCGAACAACCACGAGCGCAATTGCAATCGGCACAAATGGAAGTACCGGCGTCATATAGTGCCACTCAATCACCGGAACATGGAGAAACGCTATCACCACAAGAAACTGGAGAACTGTAGCGCACAGAATGAGTAGGTACCGGACATCCTCTGGTTTTTTCTTTACCGCGACCGCATAAATACCGGCACATGCGAGTAAGAATATGAGCGCGACGAATCCCCTGGATCCGTACTCATACCCATTGAGGAAAATTCGAAGGAGTATCGAAACTTCTGTCCCGAATGAATGAAATATCGCTGACGGGGAACGCTCGACGAGCGCGAGGACAATTGAGCCGTTTGACTGCGACGGCCAGATACGAACACCAGAAAATATCGCAGCGAACGCGAGTGGTGTGTATAAAAAAATCAACGGGACAACGAACGATGCGACAGATTTCGCAAGATTTTTTCTCGGAAACGGCCGGTGCCGCACGATGAGATACACGAGCGCGAAGAACATTGGCGCCAGCAGAAAGGTAATGATCTGAATAGAACCCGCAATCGCAAAGGCGAAACTTGCACACATAAGGCGCCACATGCTGTGCTTCCGGTAACCCTGAAGGAGGAGATAACAGCTCAGAAGCAGAACCGGCTGCGTGACAAATGCCCGCCATACATAGTCGGACTGCATGAGGACATAACCAGTAAGACCAAAGAGCACGGCGGCAGCGAGTGCCACACGTCGATCAAACATTACCTTGGCTATAAGGTACACAAGTCCTATGCCTGCGATCTGCATGAGAATGTTCGCGATCGTCAGCGTGAAGAAGTCGTCGTACAGAATGAGTGGGAGTACGAGCAGATATTCGTAGACTGGATTATTGATGATCCCGATGCTACTACCTGCGCCATTGACGAAAAATTCATGGTACGCGAGCACATGGTGTGCCATAAGGTAATCGCGACCGACATCGGAATTATTGAGCCGCGGGTAGTCTATGCGTTCGATCCGAATGAATAGTGCGATGAGCAAAAAAACAACGATCGCAATATCGTAGAGTGATATATGCCAACGGTTAGCGCGCATGAGGAGCCACAGTCGCGATATGAAGACCACTAAGATAGTATAAGCCCTATGAAAGATGTGGTTCCGCGTATCTCCGTAGTGGTCGCCCTATACAACGAGGAAGCGGTGCTCGGAACCCTCCTCAAGCGGCTCGAGAGCGTTTTGGAGCCCTATGCGTCGGAAATGATATTTGTGAGCGATGGTAGCACCGACAGTACCGTCTCGCTCCTTTCCGATGCGACTAAGAAGAACGTCCGCATTAAGATCATCAACCTCACCCGGAATTTCGGTCAACAGATTGCGATGTCAGCAGGCATAGATCACGCGGATGGAGATGTTGTCATCACGATGGACGCGGATCTCCAAGATCCACCGGAACTCATACCGGAAATGCTCGAAAAGTGGCGCGAAGGCAATAAGGTGGTGTACGCAGTCCGACGTTTTCGAAAGAGTGATGGATTTTTGAAACAAGCATCCGCATCTATCTTCTACCGAGTATTTAATAAAATCGCTACCATCGATATCCTGGCACACGCGAGTGACTTCCGTCTGATAGACCGTGACGTCGTGGGTGCGCTTCGCACAATGCCTGAGAGAACGAGGTTTTTGCGCGGCATGGTGCCATGGCTGGGATTCCCGCATGCAACGCTCTTCTACGATCGACCATCGCGCCCGAATGGCACTACGAAATACTCTTTCAAAAAAATGGTAATGCTGTCACTTGATGGCATCATTTCCTTCTCACCCAACCTTCTGCGCACTGCATCTGTTGTTGGATTGTTCTCAATGATTTTTGCTTTTGTCGTGGGGCTGTACTTTATTTTTGCACATTTGGTCCTTGAAGTAACAATCCAAGGATGGTCCTCATTCATGGTCGTCGTCTTCTTTTTTGGAGGAATACAACTGCTCACCATCGGCATTCTCAGTGAATATCTCGGGCGTGTTTTCGAAGAGGTCAAACAACGACCTCTGTATGTGATTAAGAACACGATATGGCCGTCAAAGCTTCGAGATGACACATGAGCCACCCTGTGTACATTCTTGGCATCAATAGCAACGTGCATCAAAGTTCTGCGGTCCTCATCAAGGATGGCGCGATTATAGCAGCAGCTGAAGAGGAGCGCTTTACGAGAAAGAAATTCGATGCTTCGTTTCCCCTCCACGCGATCCAGTATTGTTTGTATGAGGCCGGTATTGAGTTGCATGACGTTCAATATGCCGGATTTTATTGGCAACCATGGAAAGGCCTCCTGAAACGTCTGTGGTGGATTATGAGCTATTTTCCTCAGTCTCTTGCAACCTTGGGCCGCGACAAAGGCGGTCGTGGTTCAGCTATGACACTCTTAGACCACTTATCGATGCCGCACACATTACGAAGTCTTGGATTTAGGGGCACATTCCACTTCGTCGATCACCATGTTGCACACGCTGCGAGCGCATTCTTTGTCTCACCATATGAGCACGCCGCGATCCTTACTGCTGATTTTACTGGCGAACATTGTACGACATTGCTTGGTGTAGGAAACGGAACAAACATTCGAATACTTACACGTTCGTTCTTGCCACATTCGCTCGGAATGTTCTATGCGGCACTGACTGAATTTCTTGGGTACAGAATGCACGCCGACGAATACCGGGTAATGGGACTCGCCTCCTATGGCGCGCCAAAATATATCGACGTTTTCCGATCGATGATTTCGTTCCAAAACGGATCACTCGTGGTGAACAAGGAATTTTTCGGATATCCGCTCACCGCACCGATCTATTCCAAAAAATGGCGGGATACTCTCGGGGAACCCTGTGGGAACGAAGCCGACGTAACGGAACAACGGTACAAAGATATTGCTGCGAGCGGACAACATGTACTGAATGAGATATGGGCCCAGATTGGGACATGGCTTAAAGAAAAAACCGGAGAACAGAATATCGTACTCGCTGGAGGGGTTGCGCTGAATGCATCTGCCAATGGTGCATTACGAAAAAGTGGCATTTTCAAACATGTGTGGGTACAGCCGGCAGCATACGACCCCGGATGTGCCCTGGGTGTTTGTTATTACATTTGGCATTCGCTGCTCAAGCAACCCCGAACATTCGTCATGGATCATGCGTATTGGGGGCCGAAGAGCAGCGACGAGGAACACCTGCAGGCAATACACTCTGCTGGACTCGTATATGAACGACATGGTGATATCGAGACTACCGCTGCGAAACTAATCGCGGATGGCAAGGTGATTGGCTGGTTTCAAGGCCGGATGGAATGGGGTCCACGGGCACTTGGTAACCGAAGTATTCTCGCCGATCCACGAAACGAGGAAATGAAAGAGATGGTAAATAAAAAGATAAAATTCAGAGAGTCGTATCGGCCGTTCGCGCCAGCAGTGCTCGAAGAAGATGCTGCGAAATACTTTGATATTGAAGGAGTTGCCCCGTTCATGACATTTGTCTGTGATGTAAAACGGGAGG
>JBKJSQ010000026.1:0-14524 GCA_046594495.1 Minisyncoccia bacterium
TACTGCAGTCACTGTTGGTACAGCAGCATTAATATTCATTTGCCCTGAAAAGCCAATAGTCTCGCCCTTCTTAATCATTGTGGAAAGCAGCTCGCCTTCATGGTTTGGTGCAAAGCGCGTATTGCCGGAAACGATCACTTTCCACGTTATTTTTGCAGCACCCCACGAAGTTTGCGCGCTAATTTCGTTTCCGACTACGCTTGTCACAACCGCGCCTCGCACTACAGTGACTCCGTTACTCGCAATTGATACGCCCGCAACCGTGTCTGCATTTGCGGCAATAGCCGACGTCAAATATATAACACCTATTGCGGCTCCGACTCCGAATGCAATAGCGTGCTTTATTTTTAAAGATTGAAAAAAATGCATACGGATGTATACGTGAATGACGTTGGTATAGTCGTGGTATTTCAGTTTGTTTTTTCTGGTTGTATGAGTCGTGCAATAACGGTTAGTACTGACAGAATTGCGAGGAGGTGAATGTATCCCCCGAGCATTATTGAATTAAGCACGCCTAAAACCCACGCCGTGAATAGAATTGAAGCTACAGCAAAGAGCATAAAAGTACGCCACGAGAGTTAAATATATAAAATCGACCTCGACGTAACACCGTCTAGGGATACATCTTGCTACTGTCGTGCTGAAAGTTAGATGAAGTACTTCATCCATTAGCCCAGATGCGCGTGATCGTTCCACGTAAGCATGTGCCAAAAATCCCCTGTTTTACGATCATCATCGACCCCGTGTCGAATAACTGTAATGCCCGTGTTTCGAGTGATAAGTGTGTGATTCATCCGCTTCAAGTCCTCTACAACAAACGCATCCTGAAGCATCACAAGGCCCACAAGCACGCGAGAAAACATGCCATGCGTGACTACAAAAATATCTGACTCTTCGCGCGATTCTAAGTAAGACAGTGCACGCTCTGCGCGGGCCCGCATATCATCAAAATTCTCTCCGTCCAGATAGCGCTCGCCGGTTTTGTATGTGGCAGCTTGCCATCTATCGAACTCGCTATTCAGCTCTTCACTCCACGCGCGGCCAGCAAAAGAAACAGGAGAACGGTGCTCGATAAAATGCTCGCACTCCAAAACCAGCACACCAGTTGCCTCGGAAATAGCATCCGCCGTTTGACGAGCACGAAGATACGGACTTGAAATAATAATATCTGCCGGTAGCTTACGTGCGCGCTCGGCAATTCTCCGCGCTTGATCCTTGCCGAGCTCGGAAAGTTCAGACAAGCCATCCTGGTACATTGCAGTGCTTTGTGCATTATCAGTAGACTCACCGTGTCGGACGAGAAATACGGTTTTCATACATGTGTGCGAACTATTGTAATCCCCGGTACACCATTTGGTAATACCGCACTCTTTTTAATAGTTACTGTTACCTCTTGAATACGTGAGTCTTCGAGAATACGTGACGCGATGCGAGCTGCAACTCGCTCGATAAGGTAGTGCGATTCGTTTTGAATTACATCTTCTGCAATATCTCGAAACAAGACATAGTCGACTGTATCTGCAAGATTGTCAGAAATTGATGCCGTCGATGTATCAATAGTTGCTGTAATATCGATTATGAATTCCTGTTCGACTTTTCGCTCACGTGGCAAGACACCATGCTTGCCGTGTATCGATAATCCATTCAGAAACACCGTATCCATGACACTACAACGCAAACTGACCTTTTTTGTAGATCACGACTTGTTTACCATTCTTGAGATGTGCCGTGACCGTTCGATCGGTGGTAGAAATCATATCCGTATGCACCGATGAGTCATTGAATCCAAGTGCTTGAGCTTCCTTCGTACT
Source organism: Minisyncoccia bacterium (assembly GCA_046594495.1). Lineage (GTDB taxonomy): Bacteria > Patescibacteriota > Minisyncoccia > Phycocordibacterales > UBA2100 > UBA10103. The sequence goes on from JBKJSQ010000026.1 coordinate 1,812, forward strand.
GAGTTTACTCACATCACCTGAATACGTATCGCGATACGACATTCCAACAGCAATGTGCGAGTTGCCGTATGGGCCGCCCATATTTTCATCGAAGAGCGTTTCCGCCATGAACTTCGTGATCCTCGAGTGCCGTTTATCGGTCAATGAGTATTCACCTACCTTATTGGCATCTTTGGTCGCAATCATCTCCTGCAGCAATTTCTCGTTCTTAGTCGCCGTAGCTTTAACGCACAATCCGTCCTTAAACCACAACTGTATTCCCTCTACCTTACTACCATATCGATACAGTGGTTGATTGAATCGAATCCAGCCGTTGGTGCCTCGCCAATCAGGCGAGGTGAATATTTCGAAACTCGGAATATTGCGTCCTGAACCCGCGAGCCATGAACGCTTTTCGCCAAGCGTGATCCATAGATCCATGTCTTCTCCGACTGCATGCAGCTTGTCGATCTGTGGCGAAAGTTTATTGAGCTTTGCGCGGAATGAATCAATCTGCTTGTAGACTTCCTTCCACTTGTTGATCGGGTTCTTCTCGTCTAGAAAGCAGGCCTTGATGATCTGGTTCCAGTATTCCTTTTCAGAAATGCCGGCTTCTTTTGCCATCGCAGGGGTACCGTATAAACAGATGGTCCACGTAAATTTATTGTTCCATTCCTTCTGGTTCAGCCAATCTTTGTATGGCTTCATCGCGAGTCCTCGGCGCATGATCTTTTTTGGGTCTATTCCTTTCAGTGCATGTGGATCAGCATCTGAATGAATATAGAGCGAGTGGTCGATCTGTTCGGCAATTCCCTTCAGATACTTAGCCGGAAAGAAGTCCAATTGGTGATCTTTCGCATTATCATAAAAAGAACGAGTAAAGCTCTCGGCGCGGCGCTTGTCGCCCTGTTCGTCGTCCGGTGCGTAATTCGAGATTACGTGGCCGCCGCTTTTTACAATCGCGTTACAAACAGCAGTAAAGAGCGGCTTACCGCTCTCGGTCGCCGACACACGAACAACCTCCCCTTTCTTTATTCCTTTACCCCCGCCGAGTGCAAAGTTGACCATTACATCGGCGTATTTCTCTAAAATTTCCTTAGATGGTGTGTATGACATCAGATGAGCGTACTCGCTCGTGACTGATTTGTCTAGAAATTAAATTTTAGTCGCAAACTCGTCGCTGAAAAATGCATGCATCTCGTTGATGAGCTGAATACGATTGCTCGCCGTGATTGACCCTGTCTCGATCTGTGGTGAAATTCTTGCATCAAAGCGCGTCCGTATATCAGATTTCACACCGGCTCGAGTTGCATACCATGGGTACGAAACAGTAGTCCTTCCCGATACGTACGCTTCAGCAGTTACCGGCATCGTTACTCTGAGAAAACGGAGCACTGAGCCCTTTGTGCGGTACGTGATTCGCACATGAGTATCGGACGCATCGATCGACTGCATATTGGCATTATTTTTTAGGAGTGATCGAATGAGCTCACGAACATCCTCATCTGTATGAACGACCGCTTCCATAGAAAACGAAGTGTTCATAGCGCGCGCATCCATCGAACGTTCGTATGATGCAACTGAAGCATCAGCCGCAGCATCTACCTTCATCATCATAGTTTGCGCGGCGGGGAGTGCAGTCGGCGATTGTGGTGCTGTAGCTTCTTCGTTCAAAATTGATCGAACCATTGAATTGAGTCCCGTACCGAGACCGCCAGCACGAACGTCCGTATTTGTCGTCGACTCCATTTGCTGTGCTGAAACGGTGACAATCGAAAAAGCCACGAACGCGATCGTAAGGAATCCTGTTATTGCCGAGCCTTTTTTCATACAACGCAAGTATACCCCATGAGATATATCGCCATAAGTCCGTAGAATTTCAATTCTTCGCATCATACGGGGTATACCCTGTCGGGTTGTTTTTCGTCCCCATCAACCTCGCTGCACGGAGTCCCGGCGGACTCCGTGTATCAAGGTCGACTATTGAGGGCTATAGGAGAGACGCTGTGCAGGCCCGTTTCTTTCACTGAGCTATGCTATCCAAGTTCCAAGAATCCACAGAAGCGTAGGGAGAAATGCCACCAATCGCCGTCACAATATCTGCAAATGTTGAATCGTCGCAGGCAAATTCGATCCGTTCTTCGTCTATTACTTTCAACGAACTCGTATACCCCGAATGGACATGGTTCACGGAAGAAGAAAAATTCCCAAGCCGTCCCGCGCCCGATTGCGCGATTGCATTGCGAACCTCGCTAGCTTCAGGAGCGGATACAAAAACTACTACTTTTTTCATGAGCACAGTATTTCATTCGAGGCGATAGATTTGATGAAGCGCATTTTTCACGCCGCATTCACTTCATTCCGTCAAACAGGAGAATGCTGAAATCTCGCTTTCAGCATTCGCTGAAAGTTTAATTAATGGCAACCTTCCATCCGGCATGGACGAGGAAGAATCAATCCATGAGTGAGCTCATTTTTATTCCTTAATGATCCCAGGGGGTAATGTACCCGGCCATCGGTACACCAAGACCGGAACAAGTACGAGTGTGAGAATCATGGCAAATGTGAGACCGAACAAGATCGAGAGTGCGAGCGGCCCAAAAAGTGCAGACGCATAGGTAAGTGGCAACATGCCTATCACGGTGGTAAGTGTCGTAAGCACGATAGGGCGCAAACGCGTCGTTGCAGCTTCAACCACAATGTCCGCAAAAGTTTTACCGTGCCCATCCGCAAGCCGCTTTATGATCGCATCCATGAGAATGATTGCATGGTTAATGATCACACCAGCGAGTGCGATCAGACCCATCATCGACGGGAACGAAAGCGGCTGAAGCGTAATTGTGAGGCCGAAAAACACACCAATGAGAGAAAGCGGCACAATTGAGAGAAGGAATGCGGTAAAGCGGAACGAATCAAAGGCCAGTACGAGGATGACGAACATGAGTGCAATCCCGGCTACGAGCGCGAGGCCCATTTCCGCAAATGATTTATTCGTCTCTTCATTCTCTCCGCCAATTGATTCAGTAATACCGCTTGGCAGATCCTCTGTTGGGAATTTTTCATGGAACGCGGCAAGCACCTCAGCCGGTGTATAACCCGGCTCCACAGAGCTCGAAAGCGTCATGACACGCTGCCTATTTTCGTGCGCGATCGATGCATTGGATTGAGAGATGTTTTCCTTAATTACCGATCCCAGTAACACTGACGTGCCGTTGGGCGTAACCAGTGGAATTTGGCGCAAACTATCGATGGTGGTGTTATTTGCGTCGTGCGGGTCTGTGAAATTAGGGTTGAGGTTGAGCGACACCACAATTTCAACGTCCTTGTCTCCACCTGTTAATTTTGTTGCTGTGGCGCCTGAAACAGCTGTTCTAAGCGTCGAAGCGACAAACGCCGGTGATAGACCAAGGGCAGCAAGTTTGCCTCGATCAATGCTCAGCTCGTACTGCGTACCATCAAATTTATTGGAAGAGTCAACAGTGGTAGCACCTTCGGTTTGTTCTAGTGCTGCTCGCGCTTGTGCGATTGTGGCACTCAAAACCTCCTGATCCTTTCCTAGATATTTTATGAGGACAGCAGCGCCCACGGGCGGACCGCCCGACGGTTCCCCTGCACGGATCTCGGCCGAACGGATACCTGCTAGCTTCTCCTTCACATCGGCCAGCACCTCAGCAGACGTATCTTCGTGATCCTCGATAAGATTAATGGTGATATTCGCAAAACGAGCATCCGATTGTGGGCCCATACCCGTTGTATCTGAGAACATACTTTGAGACCCGACGGTTGTTACGAGCGATTCAATGTTCGGATTTTCATACAACGCCTCTTCTACCGAGCGCGCCGTAAGGTCTGTTTGATTGAGTACCGTTCCGGACGGTTTTTCAATATCGACATACACAATGTCTCCATTTTCGCCCGGAAAGAAACTAACTTTCATAATTCCGAAAATCGGTAACATAATCGCAATAATGAGCCCGCCCACCATTGACGCCATAAACCAATTTTGAAATCGACGGTGATGCAAAAATGCTCGGAGTTTTTTTGCATACCACTGGCGAGCTACTTCCGCGTAATCGTCTTGCTTCTTTGCAAATGCGGACTCATGCGTACCTTCGAGCATGTTTGCAAGCGTCGGTACAAGCCCCAGCGCAACGAAAATTGAAGCAATCAAAACGAAAATAATGGTAAACGGAATTGACGCGATAAATTCACCGACGATTCCCGAAATAAAGAAGAGGGGGAAAAATACAGCGACCGTTGTCATTGTGCCTCCGATGAGTGGCCACGCATACTCGTGAAGCGATTCAAGTGCCGCTCGTTTTTTATCGTGATGCAGGCGAGTTCTTGTATGGATTGCTTCCACCATCACAATGCCCGCATCAATCAAGATGCCGATTGCAAGAATCAGCGCAAAGAGTGACACCACATTGAATGAATTTCCGGTATAGAGCAAACCAATGAATGCAATAAAGAATGAAAGTGGAATAGAAAGTCCGGCAACGAGCGCCTCTCGCCAGCCGATCGTCGCTAGGAGCACGAGCATGATGAGGGCTACGGTCTCAAGTCCGGTTCGGGTCAGTTCCTTTAAACTCTTACTGATTTCCTCGGAAGAATCGAATGAAACGACAACATCACTACCGTCGAGCAATCCACCGGGTTGCTGGAGCACCGTCAGTCGCTCCTTCACTGTTGCGGTAACTGTTGTTATGTCATTTCCCCGCACTTTAAATACATACAGCGTCATCGCCTGCTGCGAGGGCTTTCCTTTGATTGAAATTCTTGAATACGAGCGCGCCTCAGTTACTCCATCAGACACATCGGCTATATCACGCAGGTATACCACTTGCCCGCCAACATTTAGTACCGCAATTGCCCCAATATCGGACGATGAATCAATACTCCCTTTGAAGTCGATCGCATACGAGATGTCATCAACTGTAATCGATCCAATGGGAAGCGATGCATTTGACATCGCGATCGCGGACACTATCTGTGCAAGTGAGATGTTGAGTCTCGCTATCTCCTCTTTGCGCACAACGACCTGAATTTCTCGATCTCTCACTCCTGCTACATCGATGCGATTGACTCCCTTTACTGCCTGAAGATCACTCTTAAGCGCTTCACCGAGGGCCGCAAATTGTGCCGGTGCGAGATCTGCGGAGACAGAGATGAGTTGTATCGGCTGATCCGAAAGATTAACGTCGCTCACCAATGGTGTTGTCGCTTCTTCAGGTAAGTCTGGGACAACTGTATCGACTTCATCCTTCAGCTTTTGAATTGATTCTGCAAGATCGGCGTTTGCATTAAACTCAACAACGACGACCGAGAGGCTTTCACGAGAATTCGATGTGAGCTTGCTCATATCGGGCAAATTCGCAAGTCTCGATTCGACTTTGTCTGTTATCAGTCGCTCAACGTCTTCTGGCGATGCTCCCGGCATCACGATAGAAACCACACCGACAGGAATGGAAACATCGGGGGTGGATTCTTTGGTTATTTGAAACGCAGCGATGATGCCCCATAGCGAAAGGGCTACTATCACGAGAATCGTGAACTGTCGTCGTTCAATGAAAAACTGCCAAAGCGGGAGCATATATGATTATTCGGTCGCCACGATCTGACCCTCGCGAAGCCCTCGCGCATCCGTCACTATTGCCATGTCTGTCGTTGCGCCACTTGCAAGCACTACGCGATCGCCAAGCAATGATCCAACGATGACCTCGTGTGCGACGAGCGCATTATTCTCGTCCACCGTAAAGATAACCGTCGTGTCAGATCCTATCTTGATGGCCGAGATCGGAACCGTAATCTTTGAGATTTTTGATGCGATGCGCGCATTTGCGCGAGTTACAGAGATTGTGACCGACTGACCGTTCACGAGTTGAGACGCGCCACTCGAAACACCAATGCGCACTTCGATCTTTTTTGTTACCGGATCGAGCGCGGGAGCAACACGTGTGATAACGCCCGTTACTCCGTCTTCAATAGCTACACGGCTACCGGCTGCCACATCGCGCGCGTCATTTTCCGTTACATACGCCACAATTTCAAGTGCGCCGTTGTTCGCCACAGTTAAGACTGGTGAAGTTTGTTGCACATAATCGCCTCGCTTCAAAGTGAAGGAGTTAATGGTGCCTGAAATCGGGGCACGAATGTTCGTTTTCTCAAGATTCGCGCGGGCAGCGGCGAGCGCTCCCTGCGCCTGTTTCAGTCCTGCTTGCGCTCCAGCGACATCCTCCGGCTGTCCGCCGGTCACGCCCTGTTCCAGATTCTTTTGCGCAATAGTAATACTTTGCGCATTCGCCGTAAGGCTTTCTTTAGCTGCTGCAATTGCTGAAAGTGATGCGTTCAATGCAGCGCGAGCAGCTATTGAACTCGCTTGGAACGCCGCGATATCTGCGGTTGTGACTGATGCAGATGGCAGCGCAATATTCAGTGATCGTACAACTTGATCAAATAATGCGCGCGCAGCACGAACTTCTCCTTCGGTCGTGGTTAACTCAGCCATGAGATCGGAATTCACCGAAACGGTTCTGCCGGCATCGGCCTCACGCTCCAAAATAGGACTCATCGCTAGCCGGGCGTTCGCGATACTGATGGTCAATTGGGAATCGGGCCCTGAAATATTGAATGTTGGATTCGAACTGTCAGGATTGGAAAACATACTGTCTCCTGTCGCGCGAACAGCGCTATCGACGGAAGAATATGCCGACAGTAACGTATTCACGGCACCCGATTGGGCTGAAGCGAGTCCAGTTTGGGCACTCTCCACGGATGTTTGCAAAATAACTTTTTGTTCGGTGCGTGATCCACCGGATATTTTCGACAACGACGCCTGTGCAGCGTCTACGCTTCCCTGCGCAGATAGAACCGCAGCCCGTTCAGACGCGTTCTCAATAGACGCAACAACGGTACCCGCAGCTACAGCATCGCCGAGCTGCCGATTAACACGTATGACCTGACCTGACTTCTCGGCACGGACCGTCGCTTCCGACTTAGATGAAACAATGCCTACAAGAGAAAGGGTGGGCTGATCCGATGAAAGCTCTGCAATGGTTTTAACTTCCACGAGCCGAGTCGAGCTAGCTGTTTCAACTACTTCCGGTGTCCCGCCAAGGAATGATCCAAGACCAAAAACAACAGCAAGCACAAGTACTGCACCGATGGCATTTTTTTTCCATCCATATCGACGGAGTCGAAGAATGACTGAATCAAATGAATTTCTGATACGAGTAATAATAGCGTTCATATATACAAACAAGTTACACCGAATGAGGGCCGGCATTCCCGCGAATAAGTTTGCGAAGTATGCTACACAATGATCCAACCTCTGATTCTTCAAGCGTTGAAAACGCGTGGCGCATCATTTTTTCAGAAGAACTGCCGTATTTTTTTAATGTCTTTTTTCCGAATGGCGTAAGTGAAAGTCGAACCTCACGGCGATCGCTACCGATCTCACGAACAATCATGCCTCGCGCCACAAGGTATGAAACGACAGACGTGGCAGACGGCGCCTTGATGTGCAAATACTCGGCTACGTCATGCATTGTTGCGGACTTACTACGGTCTATAAACTGCATGGTTTGCAGGCGCATCCATGCATTCGGGTCTGCATGATCAGTGCCCGGCATTTTTTGTTTGATGATCTGTCGAGTTTCAAAAAAGAGTCCCGAGAGCTCACCATAGATGCTTGATTTACCTGGTTTTTCGGACATCTTCATTACTTAGGGGACCTAAGTAATAAGTGTACTTCGAGGCTCTGCGCTCTGCAAGGACGTCCGTGAGCGCTATCGCAGCTGAAGAGAACTCAAAAGTGCAGCGAAATCGCTGCGAATTGTGTCGATAGATTCCAATGAAGTTACGCTCAACATAAGCATCAACTCTTTGTGAGCGATCACAGCACTCTCCCCTCTATAGAGTCCGTCCCACGTATAAGAAAGGCCTCCTATACCACCGACAGTTGAAGGAGTTAGTACGCCGTCGATCGATTGTTTGTAGTTTGATGCGGATGTATTTTTGATCCACGTCTCCACGGGCAGCGTATCGATGCCATTGCCAAATATATCAATCGTAATTGCGGTTGGACCTTCGCCACCAACGGGAATATTTGCCGCCGCGACTTTGTCCATCAAAATAATTATGTGGTGTGAGCGTTCTCCCGATCCCTCGTCGCGCTCGGTTAGCACGTAGGAGTCCGGATAGGTAAAGCGAAGTCCATATTGAGCGCTGTCGTAGGTTTGAGTTGACGGTGTTTCAACTACAACATTCTCCCCAATACTAGATTCAGTACCCGGCTTCATCATGAGATACGCCGCAAAAATAATAACCGCGATTACAGCTAGTAGTGCGATTGGTTTGAACATGGTTTGCATGCAGCTATGACTCCTTTGGAGCGGTATTCTTACCACTTTCCGGCGCAATAAGGGAATGAAGCGAAAGCAGCGCAAGCAAGAGCGCTATCGTGAGCGGTCCCAAGAAGAGGCCCACCGGACCAAATACTACGAGCCCGCCAAGCACGGAAAGCAAAACCAAGAGCGGATGAAGTTCAGTGCCGCTGCTCATAAGGCGCGGACCGAGTAGGTTGTCAGTTACGCTCACGCCAACAGACCACACCGTGAGTCCGATTGCCGGTGCAATCGCCCCTGAAATAGCGAGATACGCAATAGCCGGCACGAGTACGAGGGCAGTGCCTACGGGCGGTATAAGCGATACCACCATCGCCACGAGTCCCCAGACAACCGGATTGGGAACTCCGAAAATGGCGAGTCCCACGCCGGCGAGGACGCCCTGAATGCCTGCGATAGCGAGCTTTCCTTTTACAACCGAATTCACCGCCGTCTCCAGCTTTTGTACGATGTGCTCGTCGTCGGCGTCTCGTAGCGGTGAAAGTTCTATCAAATACCGCTTCAATCTGCCACCGTCGCGCAGCAGATAATAGAGTGTCACAAAGAATATAAACAGGTCGAGAAACAGCGCCGCAATCGAAGAGAATGCAGCGCCGATGTTCAGCACAATCCACGATGCTCCTTGGCGCGCGTAGTCATCGAAACTGAGCGAGAGCTCACGGAGCGATTGCGACGCGTTTGGTATGTATTCATCTACTTTGGCGCCATTAACAATGACCCACTGAGAAAACACCCGCTGCGTGTCGGTATCACTCAGCGATCCGTAGAGCGCCTGCGCCTCTTTGACGAGCTGCATTGATACAACGAGGATCGGTATGAGAACAATTAGGATACTGAGCGCAACCGTCATCAGCGCCGCAAGCGACTCTTTACCCCGAACCCGCTTGAGAATACTGCGATAAATTGGTTGCAAGACGACTGCAAATACCCCGCCAAGAGCGAGTGCAGAGAAAAAAGGCTGCACCACCAAAAAAGCCACCCATGCAGCACCCGCAAGGAGCGCGAGTAGAAAGTAATGTTGAGACGTGCCTCCCTTCATGTGAGCAGTATACCCCGTGAGATAAACAATCCGAGTGCTCATTTAATCCATTGTTCGTATCTCATGGGGTACACCCCCACGATACAAGAGGTGAAATGGCATAGGGCATAGCTGGATTCGCCCTTACCGCTGCGGAAATTACCGGTGCACGGTGCGTAATAACCATTTTGCTCCTTCCACGAGCGTCATATTGAACGCTATCCAGGCGACAACCGCGAGAATCCACAACGGTGCAATAGGCACAAGATCGAGGATGCTTCGGAGTCCGGGAATAATCATTGATGCGCAGAGGAGTGTGAGTGCAATTCCGACTCCCCAATTCAGAACCTTGTTATCAAACAGCGGATACGAGAAAAGCGGTGCATGTAAACTTTTAAATGCGAATGATACGACCAGAATGTACCCGGCGAAACATAAGAACAATACTGTGCGTGCGATTTCCAATGCAATGCCGAAGTTTAAAAGCCCAGCATAGAGTACAAATAAAAGAAACGACGTAAGCATACCTACACCGAATGTAATATAACGAACTTCAATGCTAAATATCGCGCCATGCGTAGTTTCGCGGCCAACGTCACGATTTTCTTCAAAAGCAAATGCGAGCGCCGGAAGTGAACCGGTAAAAAAGTTAACCCAAATAATTTGAATTGCCGAAAGTGGAAGCGGAAGTCCCATAATCAGAGCGCCACCGATGAGGAACACTCCGTCGAGACAATTGGACATTAAATAGACAAAGGCTTTTCGAATCGATGAAATAATACGGCGACCTTCCTCAATAGCGAGCACAATCGTTTCAAAATTGTCGTCGAGGAGTACGAGATCTGCCGCGCTTTTTGCAACATCCGTCCCGGAACCAAGTGCAATACCTATGTTTACCGCCTTGAGTGAGGGCGCGTCGTTTACGCCGTCACCAGTCATTGCAACCACGTCCCCCCGAGCCTGAAACATTTTTCCGATACGCAATTTATCTTCGGGAGTTACACGAGCACAAATCTTAATGAGTGGTAATCGCGCCTCGAGCTCGTGATCGCTCAACTGGCGAATCTCTTCTCCGGTCATCACATTCGCCTCTGTTATATCCCAACCGAGCTCGCGTGCAATCGATATAGCAGTTCCCTTTAAGTCTCCCGTGAGCATAACGACACGCGCACCTTTCCGCTCTATACGGGAAACCGCGTCTTTTGCTTCAGGCCGAACGGGGTCGTAGAGAACGATTAGACCTCCGAACGTAAGCTCTTTGACGGATTCGGCATCAAGTTTCTTTTTGCCTGGTTTTTCCATACGCGCAACGCCAACGAGCCGCTTTCCTTCATTGCTCAGACTGTGAATCATGGCTTCGATCAATATGTACTCGTCTTTCGAGACGTTCGAGCGCTGCAGTAGGACATCGGGAGCACCAAGCACAACAAGATGTCCGGTTTTGGAATCACGAGATGCAGAAAACTTTTGCGTAGAGTTAAACGGTAATACCGTAATACGACGGCTTTTGGTGAGCGCAACAATATCCATGCCTGCAGCGGTTGCTGCAAGTGCAATATTAGTTTCAAGCGGTCGGCCCACAAACCGCCACAAACTTCGATCATCGGCTGGATTTTCGAGGCTCGCCTCTGTTGCAAGAAGCGCGTCCGAGAGCACTTGTCGTTCATCATGAGCAAGTTCGTCGAAATGCTGAATTGCAGACTGCACTCCTTTCTCAACCTGTGATTTTGTGAGAATGCCGATAACTTGCATCTTTGCCTGCGTGAGTGTGCCGGTCTTATCGGTCATAACGACCGTGGTGGATCCGAGCGTTTCAGCTGCGGAAAGAGATCGCATAATGCCGCGCTTCTTCGCTATCCGCTCCACGCCCACTGCAAGTATGACCGTGAGAGCTATGGGTAGTGCCTCGGGAACAGCACCTATAGAGGTTGCGACCGCAATCAACAGCATTTCCAGAATCGGTTCTCCTCGAGAAATACCAAGAAAGAAAAGGCCCGATACGATCACGAACACGCCTCCAAAAATAACCCACGCGAGATTGGTGATCGACTTTTGCAGTGGCGTTGCCTCGTCATGCGCTGAACTTACGAGCTGTGCAATGCGACCGATTTCTGTACTATCTCCCGTTCCGACAACGACACCGGTTGCCAATCCTTCTACTACTAGCGAGCCCGCAAACGCCATATTAGTGCGCTCCGTTACCTGCGCACCTTCCGAGACCATATCCACATGCTTTGGCACGGGTAATGACTCTCCGGTAAGGAACGATTCGTCGACTGAAAATTCGTGCTCGACCACTACTCGGATGTCGGCGGGAACGCGAACGCCGAGCGAGAGGCGCACAATGTCTCCGGGCACAAGGTATGACGACTCTATCTCGTGCTCATGACCGTCGCGTATAACCCGAGCGCGTTCTTTTAAATACACCTCGAGTCGTTCAATGGTGTTTTCCGCGCGATACTCTTGGTAAAAACCCAGTGCTGCGTTGACAATAATCGCGAGCGCTATCACAAATGTTTCCAGAAGCTCGTTCAGAAATACAGTGAGAACTGCAGCTCCGATCAGAATAAAGATCAGCGGACTCGCAAACTGTTGTACGAGTATTGTTAGTGCATTGATCTTTCTCTTCGTTCGAATCTCGTTTGAACCGAATGTTTTCAAACGCGAAAGTGCCTCTTCCTCCGTAAGTCCATAATCGCTCGATTGTAAAAGAGCGAGAACTTCATTTTGGGTATGCGCCCACGGAAATGTGTCCGGCAGATCAGTTTCCTGATGAATGGGTCTATAAAAAGCCATAATGTGTCGAGCGTGTATCCTACAAAGTATACCCCGTGAGATAAACTATTGGATTAAATAAATATATCTCGTTGAAAACACTGTTCGGTTTCAACACCTGATCAGTATTCATATCCTTGGGGTACATCACGACTTATACACACTCAGTGCTTGATGCACTGCAGAGAGAGATACAATTTGGAAATAACAGCACTACATCAATTAATCTTTTATGCGGGAATGGTTTGCAGCAGCAATTGGTTCAATTTTTTTAGCAGGATCAACATCTGGCGCATCATTGCCACGCAATGATCGTCCGATGGATCGAGAACGTCCCGCAACAAATACACGATCGTTGCAGGCAGTTGATGTGGCATGTATAAGCGCTGCAATCGCTACCCGTGAAAGCACTTTGACGACCATCGTCACAACTCGAAGTACGGCCGAAATCGCGGCATACACTGCGCGAGCAGTCGCACTGCAAGCAGCATATTCCGGTACCGACCCGAAAGGAATAAAAACAAGCGTTAAAAGTG
>JBKJSQ010000101.1:0-11335 GCA_046594495.1 Minisyncoccia bacterium
CAGATAGTTTCGGTGACAAACGGCATCAAAGGATGCAGGAGCCGGAGCGAAATCGAGAGAATTTCGGTGAGTGCTCGTTCGCGAGATTTTTTCGCGGCCACATCTTCGCCTTTGAAAATAGATTTTGATTCTTCGAGGATCTCTGCTGCAAAGCGATCCCATACGTAATGATAGACCTCATCGGCCGCTAAATCGAGCCGGAATGATTCGATGTGGTTTGTAACACTCGTAGCTATTGTTTCGGCCTGCTTGATGAGGAGCGCATCTACTTCTAACAGTGTTGCTTCCGAATCAAGTTCGGAAGTGTTTTCAAGCACGAAGCGTGTAATGTTCCATAGTTTGTTCGCAAAGTTCTTGAATCCACGGATTCGGTCTTCGGAGAGACGCTGATCGTTACCGATCTGCACGCCGAAGATGAGCGAGATGCGCGTTGCATCAGCTCCGTATTTTTCTGCCATCTCGAGTGGATCGATAATATTGCCGAGACTCTTCGACATTTTTCTGCCTTGACCGTCGCGCACAAGGCCGTGGAGATACACGTGTTTAAATGGCACCTGACCAACAAGGAATCCGCTCATGAGAATCATACGTGCAACCCAGAAGAATATAATGTCGTACCCGGTCTCGAGTACCGCAGTTGGGTGATAGGTCTCAAAGTCCGGAGTTTTTTCGGGCCAGCCGAGCGTCGACATGGTCCAGAGTCCCGAGGAAAACCAGGTGTCGAGCACGTCAGGGTCTTGTTCCCACGCTTCACCCGGAGAATCGATCTGTACTTTGGTTTCTCCTTGCGGATCATCTTTTTTAGTCCATGCAGGTATGCGGTGACCAAACCAAATTTGTCTCGAAATGTTCCAGTCGCGCAAATTGTCGATCCAGTGAAAGTACGTTTTTTCGAATCGGTCTGGCAAAATTTTGACACCGCCCTGATCGACCGCTTTTCGCATTATCTCCTTCAGCGTCACTTCGCTTCCACTTTCGATTCCCGGAATTTCCGAATGTGGAAGCACGAATGATTTGTTTACATCGATGAACCATTGCTTTTTGATTTGCGGTTCTATAGTGCCACCGCCTCGCTCGCTGGTGGCGATGTTGTGCGCATAGTTTTCGTCAGCCTTTACAATGAGTCCTTTCTTCTGCAAATGCTCCACAATGAGCGGTCGCGCTTTTTTGATGTGAGTTCCCGCAAATTCACCCGCAATCGGCAAGAGAATTCCGCGATCGTCGATGATTTGTTCTATATCAAGGTTGTGTCGTTTTGCGATTTCGTAATCAACCATTGAGTGCGCGGGAGTGATGGTCATCACGCCGGAGCCGAATTCCATGTCTGCGGCTTCGTCTTTGATGACTGTTGCGGTAATGGGGCCTAAGATCCACTCGACCTCGATTTGCTGTCCGTGAGTAAAATCTTTGTACCGAGCATCATCGGGATGCATAACCACGTACTTATCGCCAAATTTTGTTTCGGGACGAACGGTTCCGATTTCGAACGGTCCGTATTTAAAAATGTAGAACGGGTCTTTTTGCTCCACGTATACGATTTCATCGTCGGATACTGTGGTTTGTAACTTTGGATCCCAGTTCACGATGCGGTGGCCACGATAAATGAGTCCAGCATCGTACATGCGGACAAAGGCTTCCATAACTGCTCGATAGCGGGGCGCATCCATCGTGTACGCATAGCGGCTCCAATCGAGCGAGCTTCCGAGCTTTTTTATCTGATTGATGATGGTGGCTTTGCTGTCTTCGACAAATGCATCAATTTTTTCCATGAGTGCCTCGCGGCCGATGTCGTGTCGTGTCTTTTTCTCCGCTTTGTACATGATTTCCTCCACTTTTGATTGTGTGGCGAGTGCCGCAGAATCGGTGCCCGGAATCCAGAGCGTCTTGAATCCACGCATGCGGTGGTAGCGAATAAGTAGGTCTTCGATGGCGAGCATCGAGGCGTGACCGATATGCAGGGTACCGGTCACATTTGGTGGAGGGAGGACTATCGAATAGGTGGGGGCATCAGGGGCTAAAAGGCCGTTTTTTGCCATTGTGTCGGGATTCGCGTAATCTGCCGCATCCCAGAGCGCAAGCGTCTCAGGCTCCCTCTCTTGGGGGTTATAGGGCTTCAGGAAGGCTTCAGGCGCCTTGAAGGGCTCTTTCTCTGGCATTCGGCTATGGTAGCAGAACTGAGCCGTTTTTACTCATCGCGGAGGTTTATTTGAGGCGCAGATTGCCTGTAGCTTTGAGGGATTCCGGTTCAGAAAAGTCCTTCTTTTGAGCTAAGAAGTAACCCGCGAGCGCAATCATAATGCCATTGTCGGTAGAGAGTTCCGGTGGCGGAATCAAAAGGTTCGCAGGGTTGCCGGCTTGAGCGAGGGCTTCGCGGAGCTGTCCTCGGATGTGTATGTTGGCAGATACTCCGCCGCCCACAACCACAGTTTGGGCACCAAACTCCTCAACGGCGCGCATGGTTTTGTGCACGAGCACGTCCGAAACCGTGTTTTCGAATTCGCAGGCAATCATACGCTTCAGTTCGAGGGTTAGTGGGCGTCGCTGCTCGACCGCAGTGCGCACTGCGGTTTTGAGTCCGGAAAAAGAAAAGTCATATGTTTTGTCATGGAGCATGGGGCGCGTGAACGCGATGTGGGTGGGCAGTTCTTGTTCGCGTGCCTCAGCTGCAAGGCGCGAAACTTCGGGACCACCCGGATACGGGAGATCGAGCAAGCGTGCCACTTTGTCGAATGCTTCGCCGGCAGCGTCGTCGCGCGTTTCGCCGATGCGTTCGTATTCTCCAAATGCTCGCGAGAGTACAAGTTCGGTGTGACCACCGGAGATAAGAAGTGAGAGCATGGGAAAATCAACATGGCGCTGCAGTCCGAGATCCATCATCGAAAGCAAAATGTGGCCTTCCATGTGATTGACCGCAACAATCGGCACATTCCACAAAAGCGAAAGTGCACGGGCGCAATTAATGCCCACCCAGAGCGCCGGCTCAAGCCCTGGCCCTACGGTAACCGCGATTGCATCTACATTTGGTTTGCCGCTCTCTATGGCAAAGCCGGTAATGGCTTCGAGCAAATCAGGTTCGCGATTCAAAATTACCTTGAGTTCATCTGCAATTTCAAACAGCAATTCGTTTTTGGTGGAGTTCAATTCGCCGGCTTGCGTGAGTGCTTCTCGAAGGAGGGGGATTAAATTCCGCGCGTGTTCGCGTTTGGCGAGATTAGGGAATACACCTCCAAACTCCGCGTGCAGATGTGCTTGTGAATACAGTGCATTGCCGAGAATGTCGAATTTAAAATTGTCGCCGAAATTTCCAGTCGCCTTAATAAGGGTAACTGCTGTTTCGTCGCAACTCGTTTCTATGCCAAGAATTTTCATACCGTTTACTACAGAATAGCTCGCGCACCCACATTCGGCTAGAATCAACACGATATATGTGGAATTTGTATAAAGAAAATCCCGCGATGTGGAGAAGTGATGTGCCGCAGAGCAAGAGCCCATTGCGGTTTTTCCTCTACGTATCACGTCCACATTGGAAAGCTGCCGCGGTAGCAATCATTATTTCGATGGTGGGTGGCGCACTCGCGTCGAGCGTGTCGTATCTCTTTAAGCTCATCACAGACGCCGCAGCAGCAATCGCGACCGGAGGGTCGTATAACGCAATCGTTTTCTGGGCGGTTACCTACATCGTGGTCTTGGGGGTTGGAAAACTGATGTGGCGAATTGCCGGATTTTCCGCAGCGCGCTGGGCAACAGGTGCCGGTGCTACAGCGCGCTTTGCGCTTACGTCGTACGTAACGCTGCATAGTCGTTCGTATTTTTCTGACCGTTTTTCGGGCTCGATCATGAACAAGATCCGTCACGCAACGGCAGGCGTGCGAGAGATTATCGACATGATCTTGTGGGAGTTTCTGGAAGTGGGTGTGAACGTGGTGGTGAGTTTTATCCTTGCGTGGTTTGTGAGTCCCGTCATTGCTCTCGTTTTC
The DNA here is from genome assembly GCA_046594495.1 of Minisyncoccia bacterium. GTDB lineage: Bacteria > Patescibacteriota > Minisyncoccia > Phycocordibacterales > UBA2100 > UBA10103. The sequence goes on from JBKJSQ010000101.1 coordinate 3,978, forward strand.
ATTTCGTGGGTCATCCTCATGATGTTCATTAACGCCTATCTTGGTGTGAAGCGCGTTCCACTGGCCACATATGCGCATTCGCTTGAAACACAGATTAATGGAGCAACGGTTGATTTGTTGTCCAACGTAAGTGCGATGCAGGAATACGCACGCCGTGAATTTGAAATCGAACGGCTAAAAAGTATGGCTGAACAGCGACGGCTCGCACATTTGAGGAGCTGGTTTTTTGGCGAATGGACTCGCGCACTTAATAGTGTGCTTTTGGTCGTGTTTGGAAGCGTCCTCATTTATATGGCTGTTGCTTTTGCTAAGTCGGGAGCCATTTCGGTGGGAGATATTGTGCTTGTTATCGCGATTATTTTTCGTATCGAAGGCCAGCTGCAATCGCTCGGTTCCAATTTCAACAAGTTCGCAGAAACGTGGGGCGAGGTGAGTGAGAGCCTTGAAGAGATTATCGAGCCACATGAAATCCCTGACAAGGCGGGCGCGGGCGAGCTTCAGTACGATTCGGCTTCCATCACCTTCGAAAAAGTTGCGTTTGGATTTCAGGGGCAGTCGGTGTATGAGAATTTGTCCCTCACGATTCCGGCTGGGCAGCGTGTGGGATTAGTGGGGCGATCTGGCGCAGGTAAGTCGACGCTCATTCGATTACTAATGCATCACCACGATATTCAGGCCGGTGAAATTAGAATTGGCTCTACGAATATCGCACAGGTGAAGCAAGAGAGTTTGCGTCGCGCGATTTCTATCGTGCCGCAGGAGCCGCTCTTATTCCACCGCACCATTCGTGAAAACATAAGCTACGGAAAACCGGAAGCGTCAGAGGAGGAAATTGTGCGCGCTTCAAAAGAGGCACAAGCCCATGAGTTTATTATGCGGATGCACGAGGGGTACGAGTCGCTCGTTGGCGAGCGCGGAGTAAAACTGTCTGGCGGTGAACGGCAGCGTATTGCGATAGCTCGCGCGATATTAAAGAGTGCGCCGATACTTTTGCTCGATGAGGCAACGAGCGCACTTGATAGTGAGAGCGAAGTGGAAATTCAAAAAGCGCTGCAATCACTTATGGAGGGCAAGACGGTGATAGCGATTGCACACCGACTATCGACGCTCAGACAAATGGATCGCATCATTGTGCTTGATCGAGGTCGAATTGTGGAAGAGGGTACGCACGATGCGCTTGTAGAACAAAAAGGAATGTATGCCGAATTGTGGCATCACCAAGCTGGCGGATTCCTCCAAGACTGATTTTGCGCTTCGGTGACAGACGTCTTTTTGGGTACGAAATTTTCTTGCTAGAAAATTTCTCCGTGTTCACGCCGACGCGTTCACAAGCCCCAAAAAGACATCCGTCACGCTTCGCTTGGTTGTCTAGAGCCGCCGGGATTACGATGTGCCAAAAAGACATCTGTCACGCTTCGCATCGGCTGAGATGAAGCGTGTCGCGCGTAGTATTTTTTTTCGTCGCGCGAAGAGTGGTACGCATTACTTTCGGGCTTCGCAAATGCGACGGCATGAGATGGAGGGAATTTTCAGTAGAAAATTACCCGTACCGAAAGGAGTGCGTACCACCGCAGCTACAACCACTGGAACATTTTACCGAGGTTGGTGACCACAAGTGCCGTGAGGCCGGTGGCAATTGCACCCCATGCCATATCAGCAAGGATGAGATTGAGCGGCCAGCTCACAAGTGTGGCGGCGTTCGAAAGGTCGTACACGCCGTAGATGACGAGCCCCATGAATGCTCCAAAGAGAACCACTTTGAGTGGTCCGCCTCCCGTGGTGCGCGGGAGTACAAAAAATACGATAGCAACAGCGAGCAGTATATAGACTCCGATTGCTGCCACAAAATTGATATTGAACGAACCGTCGGGATTGAGTCGAGCGAGCGCTCCAAACCACTCCTTGTAGCGATCCGACATAATGTAGCCGAGCCATACTGAGTCGAGAAACGCGAATACCACCATTGCGAGAAAAGTAAGTTTTGCAGTTTTCATATACAAATTCCGTATCAAGCGTGCGCACTCTCCGATTTTTTTGCGCCGGAAATAAAATCCTTTACCTCTTGTGCGAGGTCACGCCCTAGTACGAGCTTTGTATCTGGCGTGGCATGGGCGTGCTCTGCGTGGTTGTTGAATTGGTCGGCCGATGCTGTCCACAAGCGAACCTCGGTGAGGCCAAAGAGCCAGAGGAGCGGACCGCGCTCGAGATTAATGGTTTGAATCCGACTGAAGGTAATCGTTTCGTATTGGCGAAAGATAATACCGGTGTTAATGGTGATTGCGTGTTCCTCGAGAGAGTACGTGAACAGAATGTGTTCGAGTATGGGATGGGCAAGAACGCCAACGATAAATAGTAATAGGAAGGTCGGTAAAAGAATCGGTACGTAGTATGGACATGAATTCAATATGCATGCGCTGGCTACCGTGTCGCGCACAAATGCGCCAACGATGACCGCAACAAATACAACGACGATTGCAGGAAGTGCCGAATACCAAAACGCAGCGGCAGAGAGCCGATGTGCTGTATTAAGCGCAATCATAAGAAAATTATACCCGAACGAAAGGGCCTCCGTGTATAGTAGTTGTACAGCCGCACTATGAGAGAACGAATTCCCGACAGAAACCGAAGCAAAGAAGCCTCGCCATCATCTCGCGAAATCGAACGAGCGCTTGAACAGATTGATTTTACCGAATTAGCAAAAATTTATCGAGAAATGGGGATTAAAAGCGGTGTTCGGGAAGAAAACTTGGCTCCCATCACGCGAGAGAGTATTGCTGTTGTGACGCGCGACGAAGCATCGTCACTTATTGAGCACTTCGTTTCTGGGTGGTGTTCAGAAAACGGGGAAATTGCTTTGCAGAGTGAGGCGATTGCTCGCCGGTCCCGCGGACTCACATTAAAATATCCAGCACCAATCGCAGCTACGACCCTCAATATGTTGTGTCACGAAGAAGCACATGGATCCGGATATCGCGGAAAGTTGAACAAGCGAACGGGGATAAAAATGGGTCTGCACAACAGCCCACCGAATAAAGTTAAGTATCCCAATGGAACATACATGCTGATAAATGAGGCGGTGACCGACATCATTGGAAAGCGTGCTTTTGTTGAATATTTGAATAGACGTCGGCTCGTGGATGTGCGCGACGAAAATAGAGAAATTCGTGCGTCGGATTGGCGCGATTCGTACCCTCTCGCGCACTGGGTGTTTGATGCGTTGACTGTACGAATCTCACAAGAGTTTCAAGTACCGTCTGATGTAATAGAGAACGCTTTTATTCGAGGCGCCTTTGAGGGTGCAAATCTTTCCAGTGATGAAATCAGTGGATTGCTCAAGGAAAGTGTATCGGAAGAGTTCTACGAAAATATTAAAACTGCGGCAACGTTTGTTGTGGGAGAGGGCATGAGCGCGACGATTGATTTTGCAAAAGTTGCAGCCGAATTAAAGTCGCACGAGTGGAGCGAATCGTTGAAGGAAAAGTGGCGACAGCTTCTCGGATTTTAGTTTTTTGATTTGGGGAAAGAAAAAAGCCGGTTGTGTAGGACAACCGGCAAACCTTGAAGATCTATGAGCGAAGTACTACGTCGCCGCGGTCTGATTTCTCGTTGAAGTGCGACTTGATGAGCGCCTTATCGCCGTGATCATCTACGCGGATATGCCAGACAGAGCTCCCCATGCCGCTGCGAATGGATGGCATGTGAGTCGAGTTCGAGAGGAGCTGTGCCGCCGCGTCGTTTCGCATTGGCATAATTTGAGCTTGCGTAAAGTAGCACCGAACAATGCCGTGCCGTTCGTCGTCAAACTGTACGGGAACAATCGCGGACTTGTTATCGCCATGGTAGAGCGGATCACCGATTACCTGCACCCGCCGCCCATCGATTTCGGTTCCGCGGGTGAGCGGTACGGTGTACGGATCCAGAACGTTACGGCGCACGAAGGTGCGCTCTTCCTGACACGAGAGTTGGATGATCACGTGCGGGTCGTGCGTCTGGCGCGAAGCAAACTGCGGAATCCTTGATTGATTCGCAAGAAAGAAAAATCCAACGTTGTTCATCGTTTGCGTCATATGCACGAATCGCCACTTCGCGACGACTGTGTCCGGAGTCACAATCGCGTACACGTTGCGCATCCCTTCGAACGACCGTTCATACGTACCTTTGATGAGCACGTATCGTCTTCCTTTTACGTCGATTGGTTCGTGGATCCGATCCAATGTGAACGAATCACCGGTAGCGACACAGCTTGTGTTGAGCGCGTCGATAGTGAGCGGAATCTCCTGCATGGTGCTCTCCCTGTGCATGCTATTGAGCCATGAATACATTACAACAAATATGTGCTCCTGTCAAAAGGGTATTTCTTTTGGCCAAACTATACGGTATCTTTACCTCGACCAAAGAGGCGCGATTAGCTCATTTGGTAGAGCGACTCATTGACGTTGAGTAGGTGACAGGTTCGATTCCTGTATCGCGCACGAGATTGAAAAACAGCCCCTGCGGGCTGTTTTTCTTTACTTGTGCGGGCCGGAGCAATGTCGCAAAAACTTTTGCGACCGCGAGGCGGGGTCGCGGAATTTTGAGGGCGACGGGACGAGAAATATCCGTGACCACAAGAACGCGATGCAGGAATCGAAAGGGAGTACTGGGGCCCCGTCAGCAGACGGGGATGTACGAGCAGGGCAGAGAGGAGAAACGTTCTGACGAGAACGTTTCGAGCGCTTTGCCAATTCACTGCATTGTGAGCTTGATTGATGTGACGCCCCAAGGCGAGCTGCGACTACGCAGCTTTCTTATATTCGGGATCGTTCTCGCGAAGCCATCGCGCAGCATCATCGTCATCAGCGTCGTCGAGTGCAGATGACAGTGGGTCGTGGATAGCGAGGCCGTCGAGCGGATCGCTTGTTGAATTATCAATAGGTTTGCCTGTTGCGAGATCCATTTTGTCGCCTCCGAAACGGCTCTCATTTTCGTCGAACAGATTTGATACGTGGTGTTCTCCGGCATTTGTTTCCTTCAACTCATCTTCAAGATGTGCCGCGCCATCTGCAGTGAAAATTGAATGTTCCTTTTCGCGCGCATCAAAGACAGGCTCACGATTATCATGATTTCCTCGGGATGGGCCTTCAAGCGACATATGCCAAGTATAGCGGCAAAAACCCGACTGTCGATCTCTTTCTTTCTCTATGTATAGGTTAGAATTGCTCTATGGGACTACACGAACACTTTCAGAACGAGCGAGCGTGGTCCAAGAAACGTCCGAGTATAGATGCGGGTTCTGATATTGAAAAGGCTGCGTTTGGCCTACCCATCACGTATGCAAAGGAAAAAAAGGATGAGTACATGCCGTATGACGCGGCGATTGCGTTTGCAAAAGATCATCAGCCGAATCCTTTGACACGCCCTAAAACTGTCAAAGAGCTGCGCGGAAAAATCGTAGAGTTGTGTTCAGATACAACAAACCCACTCAAGTTTTATACAGCAGTGGGAACACCGCTCGATACCTATCATGGGATTGATGCGTTCTTTGAGCTTGGCGGGCGTGTAGTTACGCTCGACGTCTCCGGTCGCGAAAAGGAGTTATACAAGGCGGATGTACTACTCTTTGCACAGCTCAACGACGTAGGAGAACTCGTCATTGAAAAAAATGAAATGGATCGCGTCGCACGCGAGGTCGCGACTTTGTTCAATCGCGATATCCGAAAGAAAGCGGCGTAAACTATCGAAGTATGCTGATATCTCAAACCGATAGACATGCGGTATCCATCGCCGCCGACATACTCAGCTCCGGTGGAGTCATCATATATCCCACCGACACGCTCTACGGACTGGGTGCGGATGCGCTTTCGGATGGGGCGGTTGCAAAGATCTACGCCATTAAAGGGCGCGACGAAGGGAAGCCGATCCATGCGATTGTTTCTGATATGGAAATGGCGGAGCGCTTCGCATATGTGAATGGGTCGGCACGGTTACTCGCTGCGAAATTTCTACCCGGACCGCTCACATTGATTCTAAAAAAGAAAACGGGGATCGAAACAGGTATCGCAAGAGGAATCGATACATTCGGCATTCGAATTCCGGATAATCAGTTCTGCAAAGAGCTCGTAGAAAAATTTGGGGGCCCTATTACAACGACAAGCGCAAATCGTTCAGGTATGCACACAATGCGAACGGTCGAAGCGATTCTCGAACAGCTCGATGAACTCGCGAGCGGAATTGGCTGCGTGATAGATGCGGGGGAATTACCGCAGCGCAAACCGTCAACGGTAGTTGATTGCTCGGGCGAGCGCCCTGTCATACTGCGCGAAGGCGCAGTTGCAGCCGCCGATATTTGGGAGGTACTCGTGGAGCTCGAAGACTAGTTATTACTTGTTATTGCATGAGTGACGTCCGACGTCACTCACGGCGTTGTGTGGATGGTTGATCACTTGGGTCCAAAGCCGAATCCTTTTTCTTCCTGTTGCTTCAGTGGCAAGACCGATACTATTTTGTGCACAAGACCGAATTCTTGCGCTTCACTCGCGTGCATTATTTTGCTTTTACGTAGCATCGTGGCCACGACTTCGGTGTCGTTGGTGGTTTCGCGCGAAATGATATGGACCATGTGTTGCAGTTCTCGTTTAAATACCGAGATAGCTTCTTCGTGCGTATGCACCGGTGCTACATGATCGTGAATAGTGTAGCGACCTTCGTGAAAGAAAAATTGGCAGTCTTCGATCGCAATGCGCGAGCTACCGCCAAGAAACACAAGAATTGCCGCCGCATCAACTTCTCCGAACCCGATCGTTTCGATTTCGATGGGAAGCGCTTTCAAATAGGTATAGAGATTTACTCCTGCTCCAATGTCGCCACCACCGCTCGCAATCAACAACTTCATGCGGGTAACCGGCTTAGAGTAAATCTCACCGTTGATCCAACTGATTGATTCTTGTACGCCCTTTTTGTCGATATCTCCGGTGAGGGTGTACCAGATTTCCATGGCTTTAAATATAGGGTTTCAAGATGAAGATTGTCTGTGGTTCGTATGGTGTTAAGGGATACCAATAATTGTCCCCAGTTAGACGCCTTTGACACAAGAGCTAGCTATCCTACTATTCGAGACATAGCATCCCGTAAGACTATTAATCAGAATGAATGATATGGAGACGAACAACGTCACACAGTGGGTAATTATCGGAGCTGCAGTTCTTGTGCTTGTAATTGGTGGTGCATGGCTTGCAATGCGTGGTGGAACGAGTGAACCAGTAGTGCAATTGAACACTATGGCAACGTCTACGCCAGCGACGGCAACTCTTGAAGCGGAAACGAATATGCCAAAAGGTACCGTTACCGCATCGAGTGATGGAGAAAGAGTAACGGTTGCG
>JBKJSQ010000103.1:0-8695 GCA_046594495.1 Minisyncoccia bacterium
CGATCTCGTAGTGCATCCCGATAACTACCCACAATTTATTCCGGAGCTCTACGCGCTGTTAGACCAGCATCACTTGCTCTACACAATTGCTGGACATATTGGAGACGCGAACTTTCACATTATTCCGCTTATGGATATGAAGAATCCCGAACATCGACGGGAGATCGTGGAACTGCAGCCCGAGGTGTATAAAATTGTCGCCAAATACAAGGGCTCGATTACCGGTGAACATAATGACGGCATCATTCGCACGCCCTACCTCTCCATCATGTATGGAGAAAAAATGGTGGGATTGTTTGCGGAGGTAAAAAGGATATTCGATCCGCTTGGAGTGCTCAATCCCGGTAAGAAGACCGGCGGCACGGTAGAAGACATCGAAAAGTCCATGATTACCCATGTTTAAAAAAATCCTCGGGCTACTGGGTGTTTTTGTCCTTGCGCCGCTCATGGCGCTTGCGCATGAAATGTACGTGCTCCCGCCATCGGTCATCGCCGCAAGCCTCGCCGCTGATTCCCCGAATCCGTTCTCCGCTTATTTCGGAAACGAGTATCAATTTTACTTTTGGGCATTCGTTTCATTTGTAGTCATCTCCACGATTTTCTTTGCAACGATTTTCCGACTCTTTGAGCAATCCACCGCTGCATTTTTTCGCTACATCAAACGTTTTGCACTCGCGTTCGTGCGCATTGGCGTGGGCGCATGTCTCATTTTATTTTCGTACAATGACGCGCTCTTTGGGCCTGAGTACCCGTTTGAAGAGCTCGTTGGATACGGCATATTCAATGAGATCATGGTTATCGCTACCTTTGCGCTCGGCATGGCTGTGATTGCGGGCCTGTTTACGCGCTACGCGGCACTCGCGCTCATCGGGCTATGGTTCTACACCGCGGCGGTGGTCGGCATTACCGTACTCGATTACACCGATTTCTTAGGCGCATTTGTGCTGCTGTATATTCTCGGCGGAGGCATGTGGTCGCTCGACCATCTGCTTGGCATTCGCGCACCGCGTCATGCAATACAAGGGAGATTGCAGCATCTCGCATTTCCCATCATGCGCATGGCACTCGGCTTCGGCGCAATGTTTGCGGCGGTGTACGCCAAATACATACACGCTCAACTCGCGCTTGAAGTGGTCGTGCGCTACGACCTCACCTATTACTTTCAGCTTGACCCGCTTTTCGTAGTGCTCGGCGCACTCATCATCGAGTTTATTGCGGGCGCAATGCTTTTCTTTGGCATCGCAATTCGCTGGACCGGTGTGTTCTTTATCTTTTGGCTCACACTCTCGCAGTTCTACTTCACAGAAGCAGTGTGGCCGCACCTGATACTCTTTACGCTCTGTCTCGCGCTCTTTTGCCACGGATACGACAGATATTCCGTTGAAGGATGGTTCTTCAAGAACCGGAAAACCGAACCGGTTTTATAGGGATGACTTTGAACGTGCCTTGTGCGCGAACATAAGCACGATGAGAAACGCAAACAAGGAAGCCGCCATGAGCGGATACGTGATGTAGCCGTATTCCAGAAGCGTGATTTGCGAGCAGCTTGGACCTGTCGCCGGGCATGGAAGCGCACCCGCCGGAAGCATCTGCAACGCATGGTGATAGAGCGCAAAGCCAAGACCGATCACGGAGAGCGCGATAGAAATTAGTCGTACCGGTATTCCTCGCCACAGTGCGAGCGCAAAGAGAACGACTTGTGGGTACAAAAAGACCCGCTGCCACCAGCAGAGCGGACATGGCTCAAACCCAAGCACATCGGAATAGTAGAGCGTGAGCGCTGCCGTAACCATTGAGAGTACAAAGGCAAGCGGAATTGCTACACTACCGACTTGTCGAACTACGTCGTTGAATCCTGAAATTTTGTGACGAAGCAGAAGCGCCACAATCAAACCGAGCGTTACCACTTGAAGCGCAAGCGTCCCAGTGCCGAGTATTTGATTGAGTGTATCAGTTGGCATTTAAGCTGGGAGTTGGCAGGTTGAGGCATCGGCAATAGACTGCAACGTTTGTTCCCCAGTCAAGCGAGTGCCGTCTGGGAATTCCCACGTTGGATAACTTTGCACGCCAGCGTCGGTGCACACTTTGAGCTGGCCCTGCGCGTCTGGCGTAGAGCACTCAAGATACGGGAGGAGTCGAGCGGACGAACCGAACATGCGCTTGGTTGCCTGGCAATGCGGGCACCAAAACGCTCCGTAGAAAATAACACCTTTGTCAGTGAGGCACTGGGCGAACGTGTCGTATTTACCCGGTTTTGCGCTTACGTAAAAGCTCGATGCAACACCCAAGACGATTAGCAATAAAATGGCGAGCCAAAAGACAGTGACGGATTTCATAGCGAGAATACTACCATTTGTATGAAATTTGCCCATGAAAAGCTTTTTTAGAGTAATTGTAGGGTATCTATTGACAAAATGGCAAATAGAGTGTCATATATGTGGTAGCAACCCCATACCGAAGGAGACGAGAACATGCTTTCACCATCCTACGAGAACCGTCAGGCATTGGACGCATGCGTAGCAACCATCTTGAATCTACCTCCTAAATGCGATAGAGCGTGGCACCTGCTGCCGATAGAACTCGGAAAAATTCTGATTATTCCTCTTTTTCTGGGCGACTCCACCGTTTCGGCGTCAAAGCGAGGCTCTATTTTGCGGGCCGCAAATGTCACCCATACGGAGCTGATTCATTTCTATTTCGATGATGTGGATCAGGAGATGGCTACTGTTCAGGAACGCGGTGCACCGCTCGATCGCTTCAGCGCACGCTATGTGGAGGAAGTATTCTTCGCAGGAATCGGTTCACGGCACTATGCGTTCGATTCAATGACGTATGGAAACCTGCTCGCAACGATGATGCGAATACTCGCGTGCGAGGTGGACGCGGAAATGAATCCGGACACGTTCATAGCGCGATTCGCGGAATCAACAGGCATCCCGGAAGATGATGCCGTCGACGTGTTGTTCGTAGCACTTCAAAATCTGTGGCCGCGTCTTCGAATGATGTGTCTCAGAATCGCGTCTATGTAGCAAACAGATGCAACACGCTCCTTAAAGCCGCCATTTAGGCGGCTTTCTTTTTTTCGGCTTGTGGTTCTGCCGGCACAGGGCAGTACCGCACATGCAGCCAAACGGTTTAATGAATTCGTCAAAGTACTCATCGCCATAGTCGATAAGCAACTCCTCCCCCTTTTCAATATCTCGCGCGGCAAGGATCATTATTCTTCCCGCATCCTCATCCACTTCAGCTTCCACGTTCGGATCACACGAGTGATTGATGTAGCGGGCAGTGTTTGATTCCGCTTCCCCATCGATTGTCCACTGTGTATCTATTTCAAAGAGATACTTGGTCTCAAGGGTATCAGCGAGCTTTGTGGTTATTTTTTCCCCTGTGTAATCCAGCACGTACGCGCCAAATTCAAAATCTTGAAGTGCATACAATCCCTTACCCTTTGCTCCTCCGATTTCACGAATTTCAAATTTAGTTGTGTCGTATGCCATATCGGCGAGAGTATAGCACTTCGCGGTCGTACCACTTTTCGGTACGGGTATTTTTCTGCTGAAAAATCCCTCCATCTCGCATCGCCATGCTCCGAAGCCCGATAAGTGGTACGACCGACTCCGTTTCGACTGGCAGGGAAAAAATTTTAGCTAAGCGCAGTCGATAATCATCTTTAGGAGCGTTCGCAAGCGCGTCGGCGCGAGACAGAGCGAAATTTCAGCAGAAATATACGCGTCTCCAAAAGGTGGCCAATCGACGTAGCACCTTCTTTGTAGAAACCTTCACACAAGGCATAATGTGCAACATGTCAAAAAAGGACCACCTCTCGACCGAGCCATACAAGGGAGTTCGCGACTTCTATCCTGAACAACAGTTTGTACAACGATATATCTTTGAACATATGGAGCGCATTTGCGAACTCTACGGCTACGAAGAATACAATGCGAGCGTGTTCGAACCGTCTGAGCTCTACCGTTCCAAAACGTCAGACGAAATCGTAAACGATCAAACATATACGTTTATTGATCGCGGAGAGCGCGAGGTAACGCTGCGCCCCGAAATGACTCCCACATTCGCTCGCATGATAGCTGCGCACGCGCGTGAAATACCGATGCCGTCTCGCTGGTACTCGATCGGCAACTTCTTTCGGTACGAGCGGCCACAGAAAGGACGCTTGCGGGAGTTTTGGCAGCTAAACGCGGACATCGTGGGTGCTTCTGGGATTGAGGCTGATGCTGAAATCATTACGATCGCGTACGCGACACTCCGAAGTCTTGGCGCCGAGGATAACAACTTTGAGATTCGTGTGTCTGACCGTCGCATACTCGACGCCATCTTTAGAGATGCGGGGGTTTCCGATGATATGCGTGCCGCCGTTACTCGTTTGCTTGATCGTCGTGCCAAGATGGAAGACTTTGATGCGCAGCTCGGGGCACTCGTGGGCGAGGATACTGCCGCTACGCTGATAGACCATATTTCCCGTACCACTTCCAGCGCATACCTCGAAGAGTTGCGCGCAGTGCTTGAAACGATGGGTGTAAAGAACATGGTGGTCGACACCACCATTACCCGCGGTTTTGATTACTACACAGGCATGGTGTTTGAAGTGTTCGATACCAATACCGAGAATCGTCGTTCACTTGCCGGCGGCGGCCGCTACGATAATCTGCTCGCTCTGTTTGGCGGAGACCCAATTCCAACCGTCGGTTTTGCTATGGGCGATGTGACCATTCGCGAATTCCTTGAAACACACAATCTCCTTCCCGCATACGCTCCCGCAACAGAAATTATGATTGCAGTCGTCGAGCCGGAGGCTACCACCCACGCCATCCGTCTCGCACAGGATTTACGGCGCGAAGATGTAACTGTCGCCGTGAATTTCTCCGGCAAACGAGTCGGCGATCAATATCGCCAAGCCGAAAAGCTCAAGATCCCCTTCGTCATCGCCGTTGGTGCAAAAGAGCGTGATTCGGGCCGGTACACCATCAAGAATCTCGAAACTGGTAACGAAACGATTCTCCCCGCCGACCGCATTTCTGAACATTTATTTTCCTCGCTTGGGTAATAAATAGAAAGTAGTAAGTAGTAAGTAGTAAGTAGTAAGTAGTACAATGGCTCACTTTCGAGAACTCATTGTTTGGCAACGAGCTATTGAACTTGTTGTTGCGATCTATTCACTTACAGGCCCTTTTCCTCCATCCGAGCAATATGGACTCACCTCGCAAATGCGACGCGCCGCTGTATCTGTGCCATCGAATATCGCCGAAGGTAGTCGCAGACGGGGAAAGGAAATTGGTCATTTCCTTAGTATTGCGTTTGGATCTGCATCTGAATTGGAAACGCAAATTGAGATCTGTCGTCGCTTGAAATTAGGCAAGAGAGATGACCTAGACAAATGCGAAGAGCTGCTTCAGGAAGTGGCGCGGATGTTGAACAAAATGCTCTACAAGTAGGTATAATGTCTCTTCCCACTACTAACTACTTACTATTTTCTACTTACTGCCCTGTATGCGCATCGTTACGTTCGATATAGAGACCGCAAATTGGTTGGACGAAACGGGCTCAAGCGACATTACTTCGCTCGATATCGCAATCGTGTGTATCCACGATTCTGAAACGAATGAGTATTCGAGCTACCTCGTGCCCGAACTTCCTAAGCTCTGGCCCATTCTGGAGCGCACCGACATACTTGTAGGATACAACTCGGACCACTTTGATATACCACTGTTAAACAAGTATTACCCCGGCGACCTCACCAAGATAAAAAGTCTGGATCTTATGAAAGAAATTCATACCGTCGCAGGCAGGCGGCTGAAGCTCGATGCAGTAGCCGAGGGCACGCTCGGCACCAAAAAAAGCGCCCATGGAACACAGTCTCTACGCTGGTGGCGTGCGGGCGAAGTCGATAAAGTGCGCCAGTATTGCATTAAGGACGTCGAGATCACAAAGGGCGTGCTCGATTTTGCGCTTGAGAAAGGGGGCATCAAATACAGAGAGCTCGGCAAAACCTACGAAGTAAAACTCAACACAAAAAACTGGCTCACCCCTGCCTCGGAGGCCATGACCTACGGACTCGGGTTCTAAAAAAACAGACTATACTGAACAAAAAACTGCCTTGCGGCAGTTCTTTGTTTTTGGTGCTTGGACCCGGGTTCGAACCGGGGACCTCTCCCTCTTCAGGGGAGCGCTCTACCAACTGAGCTATCCAAGCAAGTGAGGAACAAAATGAGAATACTACGGATTTTCATTTTTTCCGAATGACGCTTGGCCACGTATGTATCCAAGCGATTTTTGTGCGTGGAAACTATAACAAAACAACTCTGTTTACTCAATTCGTCGTTGTTCCCGCCTTAAATTTGTCTGTAAAGGTTTTGATCATTTCCTGAAAATTACTGAACTGAGCTTGCGCCGACGCACCAGTCCCCTGTATCTGTTGTACGGTCGTGGTCATCTGCGTTACAACCGGCGCCACATATTGCATATAGAAATAGATCGGGACGATGAGAAGGATCGCATACATAACGAGCTGCACAATAGTTTTCAAAAATGCACCGCGGCGCATTGAATGCAGCATCTTATTATTCTCCTGCGTAAGGCGCAGTATCTCCTTCAGGTCTCCGCTTGGGGGCATTAAGAAATTCTACCACCTGCGTGATAAAGTAACGCCCACGCCCTCGTAGCACAATGGATAGTGCAGACCCGTCCTAAGGGTACGATTTCGGTCCGATTCCGGACGAGGGCACCATTTGTAGGGGCAGATTGACGCGATATCGTCCAACCTGTACAAATCCTGCAGCCGAATGTTCTTAGCATTCGTCTTTCCGTTCACTCGTGGGAGAACAAGATGTCCAACAAGAATCGCAGACGCAACCGGCAAGTCCCGCTCGCTGACCTTGCCGCGGCCATCGCCGACAACGCGCCCGCAGAAGACGAAAATCGGAGCGGGGTTCGCATTGAGCACAATGGCGGAATTTTCATTCCGCACGGCTCCGATTTGCCGTCGCTGATATCGACATTGCAGGCTATTCACAACGAGCGTAACAGCGCGCACGAGCGCATTGACGTGCAATACATGTTCCCGGTTCCCCCGTGGGACGGAGCACGAGCGCTCGTGAAGGCGATCAAATCGCATCTGGGCGTTGTACGACAAGAAAAGGACGACAACGGTCAGCGACGTCAATTGTCGATCGAGGTCGAGCAGGGCAAAGTCGAGCAGATTCCGTGGGGTGATTTCGATCTCCCCGGACTTGCAGGCGGATCTGTGCGCATGTACGTCGATCTACACGAGGAACAAAAGGTCTTCGGCTGCCAATTCGGCATCGAGCGCAGGTTCGAAAGCCGAGTGCAGCAAATTGCGTCTACTGCGTACACCACGGCCATGACGGACTGCCTTCACCGCGGCCGTGCGTTCACGATGGTGTTCCGCGACGGCAAAGGTCAGCTGCTCGATATGGCCTCTCCGAAATTCTTCGAATTGGTGCACGAGCAACCGATCTTCACCAAGGAGATCGAGGACTCGATCGAGCGCAACATCACAATACCGATTACGTATGCTTCGGAACTGCAGAAGCAGCAATTCTCACTGAAGCGTTCCGCCCTTTTCGTCGGAGGCTACGGCCTCGGCAAGACACTGCTTGCGAGCCACCTTGCACGGGTAGCCACCGACGCGGGCTGGACGTTCATCTATGTAAAGAACGCAGCCGAGCTTCCGGACGCACTCCGTTTTGCGATCAGGTATCAGCCGGTGATGGTATTTGCTGAAGACATCGACCGTGTAGCCGGAATCGAGCGGACCGACAAAGTCAACGAGCTCTTGAACCAGCTCGACGGCATCGACAGTAAATCAACCAAGCTCTTCACGATCCTTACTTCGAATCATCCGGAGCGGATTAACGAAGCGATGATGCGACCGGGTCGTGTGGACTTGGTACTGCGCGTGCCTCCGCCTGACTCGGATACCGTACGGCGGATGCTGCTCCAGTTCGGAGGTTCAAGCATTGCTCCGAACGCGAATCTCGTAGACGCATCCTCGATTCTCGCAAACGAGTCACCCGCGCGTGTACGCGAGGTGTTGCGGCGCTCAAAGCTCGAAGTTTTGCGCCGCACAGGCAACATCAATGATCTCGCGACCGATGAAGACATGGCTGCAATCGCCCGCGAAGTCGTCGACGAACGAAAGACGATCTCGGAAAGCGCTGCGACTACTGCGTAGCGCAAACCACTCCATCAAACGCCCCGGGTATTCCGGGGCGTTATCTTTTTATACTAGGCCGTAACTCCTAAGAGAGCGCGGAGCTTTTTTTGGTCGAATCCGACCACCACGTCATCACCGATCATGATCACGGGCACGCCCATCTGACCACTCTTCTCAATCATGAACTTTCGGCTATCGAGATCTGTTGCAACATTGATATCAGTGTATGCAACTTTGTTTGCAGTGAAGAATTCTTTTGCGGCATGACAAAAATGGCACGTCGGGGTCGTATAAATAGTTACGTTTTTCGGTTCCATATATAAATAATTGCTTTAAGGATTTTTAGTATATCACGCGGTGACTTGTACCTCTGTGAGTATCTCAGAGAGCGGAATCGGACTTCGGAGTGAGCGACCTGCTTTGCCCCACTCCTTGAGCTGATCGAACATAGCGCTTGCTCCGTGTTCATACTGCTCCAGCGCGCCCGCCTTAAGTGGACCC
>JBKJSQ010000066.1:0-24279 GCA_046594495.1 Minisyncoccia bacterium
GATTGTGTTGCCGTTCGCGAAGTCTGTACCAACCTGACCCTTGATGGTGTATACGTGACGTCCTGTAGGGAATGTCACAGTATCTGAGAACGTGACCTTAGAACCTGAGTCAACACCGTTGACTGGTCCAGCTACAATTGCGCCCGCCTCATTTACGAGTGTGACGTTTGTAAGGTCAGCAGCGCTCGCAACAGCTCCGGTGAGTCCGAAGTGGTACACCATGCTCTGAACTGAGATTGCTTCGCCCTTCACATCCATCGCGAAGCCGCCGAGCACTTGGTTCGGGGAAGCTTCTACGACGTTCTGTGCAGGAACTTCATTTGCGCGGGAAAGCGAAGTAAAGCTTCCAGCTGCAATGTTGAAGACCGATCCTGAGTAGAACGGAGTACCAGAGGTGAACTGTGAGCCTGCGCCCGCAGTACCATTCTGGCTTTGGGTGGCAGTGATGCCGTAACCAAATGTACCGCCAACTGCATAGATATCAGTTGCTCGATATACGTCGAACTGTGCAGTTCGGTTTGGACCACCAACGATGTCAAACTTGAGAACAACCTCTTTTGTGAGGCCCTTCATAATTTGAACACCATTGCCTGGGAATATCGTGGTGTAGTACTTACCGTCAACTGAAACAGTTGTCGGGTAAGAAACTCCATCTACGACAGTTACCACATTGCCAACATCGCTCGCTGCTGCTGAACCGGACTGGTTCCAGCGGATTGACTTCACCCACACATCCTCGGCAGAACCTGCCTGGAGGCGGAGCGATGCACCAATCTTGCCCATCTCGCCGATAGCCTGGTTTGTCTGGTCTGCATTGAGATCAGATGGACCGAGTGTTACTGGGAGTGTACCGATGTCGAGCGTTGCGTTGATCACGTGACTTGCGCCAGAGATCGGAAGCGAGCCCGAAAGGGTTGCTGTCGTGTTGATTCCAACAACCTGAAGCGAGACAACTTGTCCTGCTCGTGTGCTGTTGTCTGCTGCCATGTTACCGGCAACAGTCAATGTCTTTGTTTGACCAGGGTTGATGGTGAACGTATCACCTGCAACAACCTGATTGTTCGAGTTCAGCGTCTTCGAGCTTCCGAGCTGTGTGCCTGTCTCATCGACAAGTACGACACCTGCGAAGACTGCGTTTTCCGCGAGTCCGGTTCGCTGAACCGTAACACCCGTAACCGTAACGACTGCATTTGAAGAGTTCGTTAGGGAGAAGGTTGTAAACGGAACGCGCGCTGCACCTTCTGGTGCGAGCGAGTTAGCCGGCTGTGAACCGATGGTTACCGAGAGTGTCCCTGGAGTTGTCGGTGCTGGAGGCGTGACCACCGGTCCGGTTGTCGAGCAGAGCATGTTTGCCTTTGCGCGAGTCGAAACGAACCAGTTACCAGTACCTCGAGTCAATCCCACTGGTGTGAGAATGTCTGCAGCGTACTTGTCCTGGAACTTGATCACAGCTCGCTTTGTAGCTGGACCAAACGTCGATGTTTCGTTGCCCGGTGAACCAGCGCCGGTTGTGCCGAGCTGAGTACCGTCGATGCTGTTAAGGAACTTCTGAAGTGCTTTTACCTGTGCACCTGTTGAACCTACTCGGAGGTTCTGGGTGAACGAGGCTGAGCACTGTACGCCACCAACCTGCTGGCCGGGAGCCTGAAGTGCCGAGATTTGTGCGAGCAGTGCGTTGATCTGAGCCTGGAGATCACTCATTGACTGCGCGTTTGCCGGTGTGGCAAAAGCGAAGACAGAGAGGATCATACCGATGCCCAAAAGTACTGCTGCAACATTTTTTGTTGCTAATGCTTTACTCATAGTTATGATTTGACCTTTGTATTCCGCGCATTCAATTACGAGTGCGAGGAACCGTACGCGTATTCATTCGACGTGAATACCCTTACGTTTTTTTGCGAACCCTCTATTAAAGAAGAGAGTCCACTAATAATGTATTTGCTAACCCACGTCTCTTGTTAATTGTCGACGCGAAACTATGGGAGTAGCAGCGAGTAGGAAGTGTCGTTCGGTTATTCAATCCTGTCGGGAAAATCAGTCACGACGAAATTCATGAGCACATGTTCATAGAACACTGCACATGAAAAGATGGTGATGCGATCACCGTAATCAATATCAATATATAAAATGTCAAAGAGCGACACAGCGAGCGAATTCGCTTCCCTGTGCAACGCATGAAGTATGCGTCCGCACAATTATATACTGGAAGCCTGGAAACGCCTGTCTGAGCAAAACTCCGTTTTGTGGATAACTTGTGACTGCTTTTGTCTAAATCGTGGCCCCATTTCAAGCCAAAATCCGCAGTTCAAGTTACCGGCGCAGGATACTGCACCGCCACACTGGAGTCAATTAAGGAGACGTTCACCACGGGGCTATATTTCAGTGGTTATACAGAGCGCCCACATTAGGCCACACTATAGCGAGACCAGCGCTTCAGTCCGGTCTTTACAACCCTGCCGTCCGCCACTAAGCCCAAGAGCTCGCGCTGGATCATCTTTTCGCTGTATTCCGGCAAATTTGAGCAAATATCCTTAATTCCCATAGAACCGCTCGACTTGAGGATTTCCAATATACTTTGGGTACGCACACTCGTTTGTCCGTTTACAACATGAGACTTTACAGCCTCGCTCACGACAGGACTGGTGCCTACTATCTCCCGTGATACCCGAGTGTCCTTTTCGTCTCTTATTGTCATGGTCGCCGTACGAGGCGCAAGCGCTCCCACATCCAGTAGTTCATCACGAGTTATAACCACGCTTTCTGAAAAATTTGTTCGCTGCGACACCTGCATAAAATTACCAAGTTCGTCGAGCGCTTCTACAATTGCCGTTACGTTCTGCGTAGAAGCAAATCCGGAAATTGCCAACATGCGCACGAGCGATATGAGATGTCGAATAGAGGAAAGCACCGCAATGAGTCCGGAAGAATTCCCGGCACGCATTTCATCACGGACATCAAGAATTGATCCAAGCAGTTTAGTCGACGCAAGGCGCGATTCGTGACGGACCGGCTCGTCAGAAGCAATGTGATTGGTAAGCAAATGGACAGCTGCAGTAATGCGTTCTGCTCTACGGTATGCTCTATCAGCCGCGCGGTTATCGCCAAATGGATTCAATCGGACACTTTGGGAATCAAAGTATTTTCCGAGATTTTCTGTCTTTTGTACGTCTTTATGTTCGTCCATTTTCGGGTGCGAATGTCCTATAAAGCTAACGGACATTTGTAACGCACAGCGATTATATAAAGGACGGAGAAATACGCAACTTTTCTGCTACGTACCTACGAGCGCGTCTCGGACAATACTGTTTACGTGGCTCAACGATTGGGTTTTTTCCAACTTTACGGATGGCGTGCGTGATATGATATGGCCATGAAGGACCGAGCAAAGGAGAAGAGCCGTAAGAACGGAAAGAAGAAATCTGATGATACAGAGTCGGCTGCGAGCGCAATCAGTAGCGAGGCGCTCCGCGGGGTTATAGCCATTTTTCTCTTCGCGGTCTCAGGCTTTCTCATTTTAGCGCTCGTCGGAGTTGGCGGAACCGCAGGAGCAGCGCTGTTCAATGGCCTGTCATGGATCTTGGGTGTCGGCTATCTGCTCTTGCCGCTTTCAATGGTCATGCTTGCGATTCTGATTTTTAGATCACTTGAGCGCTCGGTATCGTGGGTGCATGTGGTATCGATGGCAATCTTTCTTCTTTCAGGGCTTGGGCTCATTTCACTTACCTATCCAATGGCCGGCGGAATACTTGGTGATGCAATTTCGGCTCCATTGATTGCAACCGTGGACACGATTGCGACGGTTATATTCTTGCTTGCGTTTGTTGTCATGGCGCTTGTTGTAGCGTTCGACATTCATCTCGGCGAAGTCGTTCGCTGGTTTAAAGGACTACTCAGCCCTTCAGGACATGATGACGAAGGACTCGCGCCCGTGTCGCTCGATGACGTGCCCGTAACGGGCATGACAGTAGAACCTGATCACGACGAACCGGTTCCAGTAGCAGAGCCGACACCAAAGAAAGAAAAAGAACCTGCAATTAATAAATTCTCGGACCGTGTTTCCGACGAAGGCGGTTTCCCTATTATTGCTGCAACAGGAAGCACCTACACGCCGCCGCCAGCATCACTACTTGCTAAAAATAAGGGTAAGCCGGAAGTTGGCGACGTAAAAGCCAACATGAACATCATCAAGCGCACGCTCCAGAATTTTGGAATTCAGGTGGAAATGGATGAGGCGAATATCGGCCCAACCGTTACGCGTTATTCAATGAAACCAGCGGAGGGTGTACGCCTGGCAAAAATTGTCGCACTCCAAAGCAATCTCGAGCTCGCGCTCGCGGCATCCCCTGTTCGTATCGAGGCACCAATTCCCGGAAAATCGCTCGTTGGAATTGAAGTGCCTAATATTTCTCGCACCACACTCGGCATGGGCCCACTGGTTTCAGACGACGGATTTACCGGATCAGATAAATCGCTTTTGATCGCTCTTGGTCGCACTATTACCGGCGCACCACAATATGCAGACCTCGCACGCATGCCACATATGTTGGTAGCAGGTACCACCGGTGCCGGTAAGTCGGTCACGATTCACGACATCGTTGTTTCGCTCTTGTATCGCTGCGGACCGGAGCGACTGCGATTTATCATGGTTGACCCGAAGCGGGTGGAACTAACCCTTTATAACCCGATCCCCCATTTGCTTACTCCGGTTATTACGGATGCCAAAAAGGCAATTCTTGCGCTCAAATGGCTCGCAAAGGAAATGGAACGGCGGTACAACATTCTCGAAGCTGAGAAAGTCCGCGACATCGGCTCATACCACGACACCATTCTGAAGCCCGCACTCGATAAGGGTCCACAGGAAGGCCAGCCGATGCCAGAAGCGATGCCATACATAGTGCTCATAATCGACGAATTGGCCGACATCATGACCGCATACCCGAGAGAACTTGAAGGCGGTATCGTGCGGCTCGCGCAAATGAGTCGCGCAGTGGGTATTCACCTTATCCTTTCGACTCAACGGCCATCGGTAAAAGTTATTACCGGTTTGATTAAGGCAAACATCCCCGCCCGCATCGCACTGCAGGTGTCTTCGCAAATTGATTCACGAACCATTCTAGACATGGGAGGGGCGGAATCACTGCTTGGCGCCGGCGATATGCTCTTCCTCTCCGGCGAAATGTCGAAGCCAAATCGTGTGCAGGCGCCATACATATCAGAAATGGAGGTTAAAAACATCGTTGCCTACATTGCAAAACACAATGAACCCACGCTCGCGACCAGCATTGATATGGCTGATAAGGTGGCGGGAGGAACCGACGCAATATTCTCGTCGATGATCGGTGGAGACGACGATGATGAGGGCGACGCGCTCTACCCGCAGGCTAAACAAACAGTCATCGAGGCCGGCAAAGCATCCACGTCGTATCTCCAGCGCAAACTTGGTGTCGGCTATGCACGCGCAGCAAAGCTCATGGATATATTGGAGGAGCGCGGAGTGATAGGCCCGGCTGATGGCGCAAAGCCGCGCGAGATCATCGGGGCCGGCAATGCAGACGAGCTCGCCGCAGAACCTCAGGAGGATACCGCCATGGACAACGACGATCCACGAGAGAACTAAGGTATCGTTGCACGGCTATTAGATTGATATGTTGCCCTACCGAGACGGACGGATCACACGAATCGTTCTCGTATTGTTCTTTCTCCTCATCGTGGGATACGCGTATTACGAAGCGCGCGGTGTTTTATACGGTCCGAATATACAAGTGATGTCGGGTATTCAACAGGTGTCCGACCCGTTCATTTCGATTCAAGGAAAAGCCGAGCGCATTGCCGACCTCTCTATGAACGGTCGCCCCATTTCGGTAACTGAAGACGGAGCATTCGACGAACCATACCTGCTCGCACCAGGGCTGAATCGCATTATGCTGGACGCTACAGATCGATACGGACGCACAACCCAGCAGATCATCGAGGTGGTCTATACGCCCACAGCGTCGAGCTCTATTCAGTCTGTACCGCATACGCCAGCGACCGAGCGCCGACCTGCTACATCGACCCCTTCCACGAGTTCGACCCATTCGACAAGCTCAGGGCAAGCACCCTGAGGGCAAGCCTCGCAACTCACATCAACGAACCCGCAAGACCAATAGGCCTACCCTGTGCGACATCCTGAACGTCGGCCTTGTATGAGTGGGTTCTTCATAATTTCCTATGGGGTATACTCAATTTATTACCCCCTATAAACGTACAGTCAGATTGATATGGCATTCGGAACGAAAAAGGTAAAGGCTTTAAAGGAAACGGGAACCGGTACTGATAAAGATATTGAACGCGCACTCTCCGACATCAAAACAAAATTCGGCGACGATTCGATCATGATGTTGGGGGCAACACCCAAAGTTGATGTGAACGCGATTCCCACGGGTTCAATCGGTATCGACTGGGCTCTCGGCATCGGCGGTATCCCCCGCGGACGCATCATCGAAATTTTTGGACCAGAATCTTCCGGCAAAACCACGCTATCACTCCACGCAATCGCAGAGGCGCAGAAAAAAGGCGGCATTTGCGCATTCATCGATGCTGAGCACGCACTCGATCCGGAATATGCAAAGAAGATCGGTGTTGATATTGCATCACTCCTTGTGTCGCAGCCGGACACGGGTGAACAGGCACTCGAAATTGTTGAATCACTGGTGCGCTCAGGGAAAATCGACATCATCGTCATCGACTCTGTTGCAGCACTTACCCCCAAAGACGAAATTGAGGGCGACATGGGTCAGTCGCACGTGGGCAAGCAGGCGCGTCTTATGTCGCAGGCGCTCCGCAAACTGACCGCAATCGTGAGCAAAACAAAGACCGTCGTCATCTTCATCAACCAAATTCGCATGCAGATTGGCGTCATGTTCGGTAATCCCGAAACAACAACTGGCGGGAAGGCGCTCAAGTTCTACACCTCGGTACGCATCGACATCCGCCGCATCGCGCAGATTAAGAAGGGTGATGAAACGATGGGTGGTCGTCATCGCGTTAAAATTGTAAAGAACAAGGTGGCAGCGCCGTTTCGCGCAGTCGAGTTCGACATGATGTATGGCGAGGGCATATCCCGCGAGGGCGAAGCACTCGCACTCGGAGAAAAGCTCGGCCTCTTACAAAAATCATCGGGCGGTTCCTACACCATCGGCGACATCAAGCTTGGTCGTGGATACGACGCGGCGCGCACATTTTTGCGAGAAAATAAGCCGGTCATCAATGACTTGCTCAAAAACATTAAAAAGCAGCTCGCCGAGCATGGCATGAGTTCGAAGAGTTCGGGCACGAGTGGCGACGAGTAACTGACACGTCGATATAAAGACTCAACTCCGTGCATCGCACGGAGTTGTTTGTTTATCTACGGGTATTCCCCTACCGGGACGCGGCCGACCGTGTCGGCCGTACAGCGCAATCAAAAGTGCTACCACCGCAAAGATGAACACGATGCCGCAAACAAATGTACAAAGTGCGCTCAGGAATAACGCGAGCGAACCATCTGCTTCCAGAGTTGTCAGTGCCGCAAACGTAACGAACAGTGAGCCGAAGATTGATGCGACAATTGTGTCGCTTAAGAGTCCCGTGTGGCGGTGGAAGATGATACGCATATAATTCTCCAAGTTGGACCGTAGGCAGCGTACCATTCTCATCCGGTTGGACAAGCTGTGTTTTTTGGCTAGAATACGCGCACTATGGCGATGCTTGCATACAACGAAGTCCTTCCCAAAAGGATCATTCTCATCGACGATGAACCGTACGAAGTGCTTTCTGCATGGGTTTTCCGCAAGCAGCAGCGCAAGCCGGTGAATCAGGTTAAGCTCCGCAATTTGAAATCAGGAGGCATGGCAGAACACACCTTTCACGTTTCCGATAAGGTGGAAGAGGCCGACATCGAAAATCGATCTGCCGTTTTTATTTACGAACGAAACGGTGAATGGATTTTCCACGAGTCAAAAGACAAGTCGACGCGTTTTACCCTTACTGCAGAACGTATCGGGGATGAGAGCAAGTGGCTCAAACCGAATACCGAAGTCGATGTGAAGTGGTTCGATGAACAGCCGATACAGGTAAAGATCCCGATCAAGGTAGAACTCAAAGTGACCGATGCTCCACCGAATACTCGGGGCAACACCGCTCAGGGTGGTAATAAGCTCGTACAGCTGGAAACCGGTGCTGCAATTACGGTACCGATGTTCGTGGAGGCGGGAGACATCATTCGCATCAACACAGAAACCGGTGACTACGTAGAGCGAGTCGGTAAGTAATAAAAAGTATGTAATCAAACGACCTCCGTGAAAACTGAGGTCGTTTGTTATTGGTTCGCAGTACACAGGTTCATTTTCCATCCGCTCTTATGTCTATGCTTTAATACATATACATGCCTCAACCTATTCAAAAAGAATCGTGGTGGCCAACGATCGGCGCCATCGTGCTGCTTATTATCATCGTGCTCCTCGCAATCGTTTCCTATCAGTCGTATGCACATAATGTGCAACTCTCCACAGAAAACCTTGATCAACGATCGCAGGTTTCGCAGTTGACCGCCGATAAAGAGGCGCTATCCGTGCAAATGAACGACCTCACAAAACAAATCGGAAAATTAGAGTGTGATGGCGTATGGACCGGCGAAAAATGCGACCCGTACCCCGTCACCATTACAACGAAAGTCGCATCCGGCACATCACCGTTTGTAGCAGCCTTCACCATACAAGCGAAGCCTGGGAATTATATGATCGATTTTGGTGAAGGGACAAACACTCCACTAGCGAGTGCAAGCTCTTGCACACCAAAGGCGGATGGTTTTTGCCTCCTCCCCGCACAACACACCTATCGCAACGCAACAGAAAGCGACACGCGCTTTGACGTGAAGGTAATGCGCGATAGCGCGACCGTCGCAACAGTGCCGGTGACTGTACGGAAGAAATAGGATTAATCAAAGCAAATAAAAAAAGCCCGGTGGGAACCGGGCATTTTTTTATTTCTGGATGTAGGGCTAAGCCAAAAGTATTTTTCTGCTGAAAAATCTTTTCGCCATGCCTCGCCCCGTCGGGCTCCGTCCTTGCGACCGGGCCCCACCCGGTCTCACCCGTCTCGCTATCCCAAGGGTCGTTGTGTTTCTAAATGTACGGCAACACCCCACGCGTCGACTCACTGCTGTGAGTCGCGCCCAGGGCCGGCCTCGCGACCCCAAACACCGTCGTGTTCGGGTCCCCCGCTGCGGCTCCTCTTGACCTCATTCAAATGCTACGCATTTACAAAGTAAAAACCCGGCTTTCGCCGGGCTTGTTTTTACTTTTGAATGTAGGGCAAAAGCCCACACGTCGACCCGCTGCTGCGGGTCGCGCGCAGGCCCCGTCTCGCGACCTCATGCGCCGTCGCGCATGAGGACTCCCGCTCCGACCGTTGCTACCTTGAAAACGCTGCTCGTTTTCAATATTCAGAAATAAAAAGGCCGGCTTTCGCCGGCTAACTTTTTATTTCTGAATATACGGTAGCAACCCCATGAACCTCGCGCGTTTGACCGCTGCTTCCACAGCACGCTGCTGCTTGGCAGTAAGGCCGGTTCGCTTGCGACCCATCACACGACCATGCGGATTCACGAACTGCTTCAAGAGATCGATGTCCTTATAGTCGACGTGCTGGATGTCATTCTGTGTCAAAATGTTTGCCATATGTTTTTTGAATTTACTTCTTTCTACGTACTACGTTCTACTCACTAGAAAGGAATGTCGTCCGGATTAATATCGTCTTTCGGGTAATCGATGCCTGGTCCAGCAGATGGTGCTGGAGCATCATCCATATCCTCTCCTCCCTGCCCTGAGCCAGACGAGCGGGCGCCACCTGCGCCACCGGATGAGCGTGGTCCAAACTGTACTGAGTCAGCAATAACTTCGGTGCGATATTTCTTTTCGCCATTCTGCTCCCAGCTGCGTGTTTGCATGCGGCCCTCGACGTATACCGAGCTCCCCTTCTTGAGGTACTGGTTGACCGTGTCGGCCGTGCGGCCAAAGACGACTACATTGTGAAAATCCGTCTGTTCCTGCTTCTTTCCGTCTCGATCCTTATAGGTGCGGTTTGTGGCAACAGAAAAGTTACAAACGTTCATGCCGCTCGGAAGTGCGCGCAATTCAGGGTCACGCGTAAGATTGCCGAAGAGCATTGCCTTATTGAGATACATACGGTGTTAGTCGGTTGTGATTTCCGAAAGCGCTTTATCAAGATCTTCTTCAGAAACCGGAGCATTGTCCTCGTCGGGGCGCTTTGCAGTGGTTTTGATGGTATCGGTGCGCTTAACCTCGCGAAGTGTTGGAGCTTTGATGCGAGCACGTGTCTCTTCGCGAACGGTGCGGAATACAATATGGCGCAGGATGCTCTTGTGCGCCTTGAGCATTTCTTCGAGCGCGAGTGCAGTACCCACAACAGCTTCAAATTTGATCCAGCCAAAGTAACCGCGGTCCTGTGAGGCCCACTTGTCTCCTTCTCGAGAATTCATGTCGTATGCAAGCTTGGTAAGCACCGGCGCGCCTTCTGCAATGAAGGAACCGCCCTGCTTTTCGATAAAGGCACGGATTTCGCCGACAACCTTCTCCACATTCTCCTCCGCAACGTTATTGTTTACATGATAACCAACCTCGTAAATACGGGTTGCGACCACATCATCTGCGGTTGTGTCAGCTGTCAAAACCATGTCTTCTGCCTCTGTCATATATTTGTCGTTTGTGGGGGCACTCTAACATAGGCCCCCATGAGAGGCAAGAATAACGGCTTAAATGGTGCGCTACAGCGTTTTGAGAGTCTTGAAGTTGCCTCGGAACCCCTGTGCCTCGGCACTCGGCTCCTGCTGTTCACCATGCTTAAGCACAAATGTAGCGTTTTCGGCAAATACGCCAATCTCATCACCTGCTCCTGCCCACCAGCACAGCGCACCGGAGACCTGAGCGTCTTGCAGGGTGCCATTTGATCCGTCGATTTCTGCGCAGCTGCCCTGATACGTGCCCGCATCGTGCGTCGTACCGTCCCACGTAACAGTAACCTTTGTCATAGGTGCGCCAGTTGCAGAATCCTCAGGTAGCGAATCAAACGTCCATGAAACCGCGTGCTTACCGAGCGATTCTTGTGATGCAGGAGCGATTACTGAATTCGGAATCTGTTCCATCGCCTGCATAGTTGAGGCCGGATTGCGGTGGCCATACCAGTAGTAGACTCCAGCCGCGAGCGCAATAAGGAAAACAGCAATAACGATATTTTTGTTCATCCCGTTTAGAAATAGGACGCGGACAATCACTCGCCGCACCCTACTCGATTATTGTTTTTAATTCCGTAAGTATCAAACCCCGATTTCGCGTCCGCGATTTCTAACGGGATTCATAGCTGAATACTAAAGACCCGACGCGCATTTGCAAGGAGCTGTTCCCGTACCGTCTCTTCATCCTCTCCTCGAATACCTGCAATCGCATTCACGATATACGGAACATACGAAGATTCATTACGCTTGCCGCGATGCGGCTTGGGAGTGATGTACGGAGCGTCGGTTTCTGAGAGCATCATGTCGAGCGGCGTGTTTTTTACCACCTCATCATAGTCATGAGTAAAAGTAACCACGCCCGTGAATGAGAGCGTGAACCCAATATCGAGAAACTTCTTCGCCGTCTCCCAATCCCCTGCAAAGAAATGTACGTCGCCTTGTACCTTAGTGTGGGCTTTCAACACTTCGAGCGCATCATCGTACGCATTTCTAATATGGAGCATGAGCGGCTTCTGCAGTTTGTTGGCAAGTTCGATTTGTTCGATAAATGTCTTAATCTGAATATCTTTCGTATTTTCTTCGACGCGGTAATAATCGAGTCCACATTCCCCGATCGCTATCACTTTCGGATGTCTTGCGAGCGACTCGTAGTTTGATATATCAAACTGCTCACCACGAGACGTAAATTCTTTACCGCCTTCGCCGAGCTCCTTCTCGTCATGGTACGACTTGGCAGTGTGCACCGGGTGTAAGCCTATCGTTGCCCAGATGTGCTCGTGCGCCTCTGCAAGCGCTACTGCTTCGCGCGAGGTATCAATCTGGGTACCAACCACGTTCATGCCGACACCGGCGTCTCCTGCACGCTTAATGACCTCGTCTCGGTCATCGTTGTACGCCACGAAGTTCACGTGGGTATGCGCATCGAAATATTTCATAGCTAGTCTTTCCTTTGGAACAAGTTCTCGGGCTTTGTATTGTTTTGAATTGAATCCGCAATTATCTCACTCGTACGCGGCATAAATACGTGCAGGTGACTGTTTGCGAACGCAAGCATTTGTACACACTCTGCAATGAGTACTTTGCCTTTTTCTGACTCTGTTTTAACAACCTTAAACGGTTCGGTCGTGGCAATGTGTTCATCGAGCACTTCAATAAATCGATTGACGCGCTGTACGGCAGTATTAAAATCATACCGTTCCATCGCAGCCTTAAACTCTTCTTCCATCACAAAAACAGGCAGGACAACGGGGGTCTCGAGATGTTTTTCTGCGAGCGTCATAACACGAGCTGCTGCATTGCCGATACCATTTGCGAGATCTGCGTTGTATGCCTCTTTAAAACGCTCCATCGTGAAATCGCTGTCGTCTACCGGATGCACGTGGCGTGCAAGAAAATACCGCAACGCATCTATGCCGTACTCATCGACAATTGTCATCGGATCAATCACATTGCCGAGACTCTTCGACATTTTCTGTCCGCCACTCGTAATGAATCCGTGGTAGAAAATCTTGTCTGTGTTTTTAAGCCCACCGGAAAGCAGCATCCCCTGCCACATGATGCTCTGGAATCGCACCTGATCTTTACCTGCCATCTGCATCACCTCGCCGTCATTCCAGAATTTCTGGAAATTCCCATCAGCATCCTCTGGCCATCCGAGCGTAGAGATGTAATTCGTAAGCGCATCGAACCACACGTACATCACTTGCGTGTTGTCATCCGGCACCGGAATTCCCCACGGCATCTTATCTTTCACGCGAGAAATAGAAAAATCTTCGAGTCCTTTTTTGACAAAGTTAATGGCTTCTTGTCTACGCCATTCGGGGACGATCACCCCCTCTCGCGACAAATACTCGTGAATCGGCTGCTGATATTTACTCAGCAAGAAAAAATAGTTCTCTTCTTCAAGCTCCACGAGTGGCATGTTGGGATGATTCGGACACTTTCCGTCTACAAGGTCGCCCTCTTTCATAAACGCCTCGTCGCCCACGCAGTACAATCCTTTGTATGTGCGCTTTTCGATATCACCCTTCGCCAAGCATCGACGCCAGATTTCCTGCGCCGCTTCTATATGATGCGCATCAGTCGTACGAACAAAATGTAAATCAGAATCGAGGTTAAGCTTCGTTTTAAGTTCACGAAACTTTGCAGCGTATCCATCGACATATTCCTGTGGAGTCAGGCCCACTTTTTGTGCCGCTTCATACAGCTTTTGTCCGTGCTCATCGGTGCCGGTTGTGAAAAATACATTATCGCCCATGAGTTTCCGGTACCTCGCTGTGATATCAGCTTGTACGAGCTCAAGCGCAAACCCAATATGTGGGTCTGCATTCACATACGGGAGTGTGGTCGTAAGGTAAAAGTTTTTCGCCATACCCGGCTAGTACAATTTCGAATTATTTCTGTCGTCGATCACCTGTCGATCCATGGTGGCCTTGTGCATTACCTGCTGAAATAAGTACATGGTTTCTGTTTTCATAAAGAGACGATTCGAGATTGTCCTGCCGGGCATACCATAGACTATGCAACAGTCTTCTCGTAGTTTGCAAGTCGCCCGCTTTCGATGTCTTTTACAAGCTCTTGCAGTGTTGCTGCTACCGGTACCGAGAGAATAACCCCGAGGAGCCCCGCAAGCTCAGCGCCTATAATGAGCGCAAGAATAACAAGCAAGGGTGGCACGCCCACGACGCGCGTCACCACCTGCGGGTATATCAGGTGATTCTCAAATTGCTGTATCAATACATACACACCCGCAACAACAAGTCCCCAAAACGGCCCGCCCGACACCGCAGCAATAATAACCGCCGGAACCGCGGCAAGAATCGGCCCGAAAACCGGAATGAGTTCAAAGAGTGCCGCAATGACGGCAAGCACGAGCGCATGGGGCACATTCAAAAGAAGCAGGGCCAGATATACAAATGTTCCGATTAATACGCCAAGGATTAATTGACCTTGCATCCACAAACCGATCTTGTGTTGCGACCGCTTCCAAAGGTCTTGCAAATAGTCTCGTTGTTTACGAGGCGAAACGATTCGAATAAAGTCGTCGACTCCTGTTTCTACAACCGCAAAGTAAAACGAAAACACCATGATCAGAATGAAAGAGAATAGGCCGCCAAATACTTTCGAGGCGGTAGTAAAGGACCCCGCACCGTCTCCAGAATTGAAGAGGTTGCGAAAACTTGAGACCATCTCGGTGCCTGAAATCTCTGAGGCTGGCGGCAGTCCGAGGATACTCGAATATGCTGTATACGCATTCGATTGCGTAAACGTATCAAGATACGACGGTAATGACGCGGCAAAGGTGCTGAAATCCTTCAAAATAGATGGAAAGAAAAAGTAGAACAAAAGGAAAAAAAGCGTAAACATCAGCACATACAATATAAGTACCGCAGCGACTCGCGGGAGTCGTTGGCGCGTCATGAGGCGCACACCGGGCTCAACGGCAGAAGAAATTACCACGGCGGTGAGTACAATCAAGACCACGTCGCGCAAAATAAACAAAAGCCACGCGAGCGCGAGTACTACGATTGTTTTGAGGAGTGTGCCGGTCGTGATGTGTACACTGAAACTGCGCTCTTCCATGCCCGCATCCTAGCACGACAGGATGTTCGGCTATGCGAGGCGATTTTTGAGATCTGCGATAAGAATTCGCTCCTGAGCCCCCGTATCGCGGTCGCGGAGCGTCACGGTATTCGTTAGATCCGGATTCTCTCCAAGCGTATCAAAATCGATAGTCACACAGTACGGTGTACCTATTTCATCCTGACGACGATACCGCTTTCCGATGTTGCCGTTGTCATCCCACATAATCTGGGGAATATCCTTTTTGAGCATCGAATATACCTCGCGCGCCTTTGCCACGAGTTCCGGCTTGTTCTTGAGAAGCGGAAAGACTGCAGCTTTCACCGGTGCGACAGCTTTGTTAAATGCGAGATATGTTCGCGGCTCACCGCCGAGCTCGTCTTCGCGGTAGACCGAGGCAAGCACCGCGAGGAATGTGCGATCGACGCCGAATGATGGCTCAATGACATGCGGAATAAGCTTATCTCCCGCTACGTTATCCTGAAATTCAAGATTCTGGCCGGAGCCTGTTTGGTGCGCTTTCAAGTCGAAATCGGTACGATACGCAAGACCATAGAGCTCTTTGCGGCCGAACGGGAAATCAAATTCAAAGTCGATGGTGCGCATTGAATAATGTGCGCGGTCACCGTCACCCACCTCGAGTTCGTGCACTGCCGAGCGTGGAATGCCCACCGCTTCGTTGAAGGCGTGCACATTTTCCCGCCACATTTCAAAAGCCACTTCCCATGTTTCCGGTCGGACAAAATATTCGATCTCCATTTGTTCTAGCTCGCGAACGCGGAATATAAAGTCACGCGGTGCGATTTCGTTGCGGAATGCCTTTCCTATCTGACCAATACCAAACGGAAGTTTCGGATGGAATGAGTCGACAACGTTTTTAAAGTTTACAAAAATACCCCCCGCTGTTTCGGGTCGCAAGTATGAAACTGAACCCTCCGTTGCACCAATCTGTGTCTGAAACATCATATTGAATTGGCGCATTTCACCGAATTCGCCGCCGCACTCGGCACATGTGTCGCCCACATGGTCAGCCCGGAATCGTCGTTTACACTTTTTGCATTCGACAAGCGGGTCGGAAAATCCGTCGACGTGACCGGACGCCTTCCACACTTCTGGATTCATGAGTATAGCGGCATCGACTCCGTACATATCATCACGCCCCTGCACAAACATGCGCCACCATAATTGCTTGATGTTGTTCTTGAGTTCGATGCCGAGCGGACCGTAATCCCACGTGCCGGCGAGGCCACCATAAATTTCGGAGCCCTGATAGACAAAGCCTTTTCGCTTCGCGAGCGAGATTATTTTTTCCATCGACACGTCAGCCATATCCGCAGAGTCTACCGCATATTGCGGCGTTGCAGAATGGCCGCGTTATTTCGATACAGTTGCATTGGCTGGAAGGAATCCGGCATCGGGATTGACCGTAAATCCGGTTGAAGATTTACCGATCTGGCCAAGGTTGGTAGTTACATCCGGCAGTGCCTTTCGCGAGGTTTCTGCGCCCGTTGATTCATCAGTACCCGTCAAGGTAACGCCCTGCACAAGGATGGGCTGATCTCCAATCTGACTCGTCGATGGCGTAAAGCCGACAGAGATTGCGATTTGCCGCGGTTGAGTGCCGTTCACACCGGCACCCGGCGCTATATCGCCAAGCGCCCAGGTGAATGTGCCGTCAAACTGATTGAACGACAAGTTCTCTGTGCGTGGCGCGTGTGAGCCTATCCATCGTACATACGATGGTAGCTTTGCGGTTACCTTGGCATTCGTAATTCTGTTGGTTGTGTTCGTGACAGTGAAAACGAGTGCGTATTCTGTTTCTATTCCGGCTTTTGGCGGCATCGGACCTTTAACACCAAATGGATTCTGCACATAGAGCGCTTGTGCCGCGAGTTGTAGGTCGGTCGCAAGCCGAATCTGTGCACGTGCAGTCGACTGTAACGATTGCGGGACGCCCGTTTCGGACAAGCGTTTCCCAGCGGCATTCACACTGATTTCAATCTTTGGATCTCCGGTTGAAACTTTCGGCGATGGCATCGTGAATGAGAAGGAGACAGCTCCTTTGCGACCCGGAATAAGTGCGGCAAGATCTCCCGCTGTCGTTGTTTTGTCCCAAATGACGGTGTCATCCGCTGAGCGGAAAAAACCTTCGTTTACTCGGACGCTTTCACCATCGATAAGAAGCCCGGCCAACCGCGCAACAATCACCGCATCGTCAATTTCGACAGAAAGATTATTCTGATACTCGATCGATACCGTAACCGTTGATCCCGGTTCCGCAATCGGCACTCCAACTTTCGCTTGCGGTTCAAAGTCCTCGGGCTTGGTAGCAGGCTGGCTCGTATTGGTTTTTATTGTGAGCCCGAGGAACGCTTGGGCAATCTTTATTTCATAGGTGTTGTCGGCAAGCTTTGTTGTAACGCCCGTTGATTTATCAGTACGAGTTCCCGCAGCAATACGGAACACACGATTATCCCCCTGTTCACCGGCGAGCGTACCTTCAATCAAAATTGATTTTCGCTGTCCCGGCGCAAAGTCGCCGAGCGACCACGTGCTTCCCCGTATGGGGGCCGGAGACGCGCTTGTAAATTTGAAGCCAAACGGATACGCAACGTCAACGACCACATCACGTGTTGGTGCGCTCGCATTTGACGCCACATTCACCGTGAACTGCACTGGTTGACCGGAGGTTGTTTGAGTATTGCCGTCGATTGAAATCGACAATGGTGATGATGTGTAGGTGAGCGCATAGTCTTTTTGTGAAATAAATATGGCGCTCGAACCCTGCACTCGGTATTCAAGCTCAACTTTTACAGTACTCTGCTGGCCATTCGCGCCAGAGAAAACCGCAGAGATGGTTCCCTGTCGACGACCTCCCGGCTCGATAGTGCCGAGCGATTGTCGCAGCGTCGGTAGATCAGTTGCAAAATCCGATACAGAACGCGTGCCCGCGGGAAACGTGACCAAGAGGTCTGCAAGCTCGAGTGGAACCCGATTGCGGTTCACGACCGTAATCTGGAGCTCTACCGGTTCACCACCCGCAACCTGCGGGGGGCCGGAAATAGCAATATCAATATTTCCCGGATTTGCGGGGTGACTTCCTCCACCAAGAATAAAGTAATAGCCGAAGAATCCGGCTGCAGCGATAAAAAATACCACCGACAGTACCAACAGCCACTTTAAAATTGCGCGCGTTGTGCCAATGAATCGTGGTGCAACATGCAGCTTGTCGAGCTCGGGTTCTGCAGTTTTCCAGTCCTCGCCGACAATCTCTTTGTCATGTTCCAGTTCGCGTCGTGGCCGTTCGTGAATATTGGGAGAGATCTTTCGCGAATACATCGCGCGTCGTAATTGCTCTATTCGTTCCTTATCGTGTTCGGAAGGGTCCATCCGAACTATTCTATCATCGTGCAGCGCTTGACGAGTTCACTCTGACGCGTTTTGATGGACTCCAGTGTATCTGTGTGCGTATCAAAATAACCACCATCGGGGAGAACTAAACATGAGGGCAATGATACGGGTGAAATGTCCTGGTTTTCGATCTATCCAGAGAGAAGGAGAGTTCGAGATAAAAGGACCCTGTGATACGGGCAGTGTCGTCACCTTCATCGCCGATATCGCAGGCAAGATCATCGCAAAACTCTCGAGCTCTTACATTGAGATAGAGGTATCTCCGTCTGACTACACAAGGTGCAGGGACGAGCACGATTTTAGGCCGATCTTTTGAAGGTATTGAACTGGCCGCCTCCCAAGGCGGCTATTCTTTTTGGTCGTCTTCCCTTTCGAACAAGAGCTCATCGGGCAAGCGGAACAATCCTTCGTCGTTTCGTTTCTGTTCTATGAAGTGTGCAATGAATCCGACGGAGCGCGGAATAATGAACAGCGCATTGAAAAACTCAGCGTCCAGCAATTCGCTAATCTCCTGATTGGTATAACCATCTTTCTCTTGCAAAAGGTCCAATAGAATCGCTGCCATGACGCCGTCGACATTTAAGATAAGATTGCCGTTCTTTCCGGTCGTCACTGCTTCAATGGAGCGTGCAAAATCGTAGTGCGGATGTTGCGAGAGTAGCGTAGCAAATTCTGAGAGCGCCCCGACGCGAGGGTCAGGAATGCCCACACGGTACTTGCGGTGTCCGATTCCAGAAAGTAGCTGTCCCGCTTTGTTCTTCGCTTCCACAAACGCTCCCGTATCTGCCTTGGAAACAACGCCATCGTGCCACGTGCGCGCCGCTTCGTTCACTGCTCCGCCGAATCGGGGGCCGATGGTGAGTAAGCCCGCGGCGAGCGAAGACACCATGTCTTTCCCCGCACGCGCAGTTACCATCGTGTTCACCGCGCCAGAAACGTGACCGCCATGATCTATCAAAAGTTCGAATATATTTTCCACGAATGCCGCTGTTACATCCGAGACGCTTCGTCCGAGAAGTGCTTTCAATGAAGCGGCAGCGAAGGCATTCTGTGGTTGAGAAATCAATTTCCCGTCTTTCACGAAAACCGGCACCAAATCTAAATCGGTGATGTGGCGGGTAGATAGAATACTTGCCTTTCGTTCCATAAACGGTTTTGTATCTGTGACGGTATCACGAATCTCCGGGAGCGGGAGCTTTGCGAGCGCCTGCAGGAAAAGCGGAAATGATTCCGGCGCGATAGCTCCCGCAGCATTCAGCGCACTTCGCTTGGCACGAGCACTTTCATCTTTTCGGGCAACGAGCGCCTTTGCGTGGCCAAATTGCATGCGTTCATCAAACGCTTCATCGATGATACCTGCCACATAACAGACAATCGGTTTGGTGAGTGACTTTTCTTGGAGCATGCCGACAATTTCATACTCGTCTGCCCCGCCGAGCTCACCGAAATACACGATGGCACGCGTTGCAGGATCAGCTTCAGCCAGCGCGATCACCTGCGAGAGTGCAGTGACCGGAAATCGGTCGCCACCAATGGAAAGAGAGAAGGACACACGCTTCCCTGCGCCCGATACCGCACGAATCAATTCATTGGTCATACCGCCGGATGTGGAAATTACAGCAACCGATCCCTCGGTCGGCAGATTGCCCGCTATGATTTGCGCGACATCAGTACCACCAATTGCGCCAAGTTTGAGAAATTTCGGCACGAGTAGTCCCACTCCTGATGGCCCGGCAATAACATATCGTTGCCCATAGCGCGCAATCAGCTCGGTCGCGTGACTCTCCGGAACATTCTCAGCAAAGAGATGCCCCCCGAGCGCATCCGGAAACGCTTCAAAGAAGCCGATTGTTGAGGAAAGCGTGCGGCGACCGGACTGCGCATTCAGCATCCATTTAATGCGCGACCGCGTCTTTTGTTGGATGCGGGAATAATCCCGGAAGCACGGGATTATGATTTCTTTTGATCCAAAAAAGAATTTTTGCGCTTTTCGGGTACCGGCAATTATTCCTACTATAGAGGGCTGTGATTTACCGGAGAGCGCGTCGAAATCAAGGATCGACTGCACGATTCCCGCATGATTTCCGACGACCAATATGCCGTCTTCCCCATTTCTGATGCGTTCGAGTAGTGTCATATTATTGAACAAAAGTTATCGCCTCCTCTACCGCCTGCGTGATAACTGCGTCAGATCCATGAACAGAACCAAACAAACCCTCCTTCTCGAGAAAGTCTTTCATGAGCGCGAGACCCACTGCTTCGTTTGGTCCCCCTCGACGAACGAATGCACGCACCCCCTGTTCGCGAAGATTCGGTGCAACCTCCGTGAGCGCATCAATAATGCCGAGAAACGTCTTCTTCACGTCGGTGAAATTCGCGACACCTCCCGCAATCACCAGCGCTTTTCGGCCCACGGCCGATCCGCCTTGGGCGGACTTCGGACGTGCTTCCAATAACAACTTCAAAATCTCCTTGGCATACAGATACGTCTCCTCACGGGTTGGACCTCCACTATATTCACCGTAATTGGCGAGCAGCTTCCCTGCTCCACGCAGCTGCACTTCGTCTGCTATCACGATAGAGCCACCACCACCTGAGAGGAGAAAGAATAGCGCTCCGTCTGGATTGATAACCGAAAGCTTCAGCGACGCGGGAGTCGTAGCGGCAAGCACCTCCACTCTTGATTCTGCCGCATGCTTTGCCTTTGTCTTTATGATGTCGGCTTCAGTCCAAGAATCTCGAACGAAAAACTCCCCCGCGCTATCCACGAGTGCCGCGGCGTCGAGTAGTTCAGCCTTACCACCTTGAACAACCAATGGATTAATCTCAAGAAATGCAAAGAATTCTTTTTGAAACACACTGTACACCCGTAATAGAAATTGCTCGGGTATTCCGGTTGCCGTAGCGATATGCGCAATATCACTTTCGCTCTTGATTAGGTACTGAGTTACTGCCTCAGGATGTTCCTCGATATCAATACCACCTTCAGCAGCGTACAAAACACGAATACCCTCTCGGATACGTTCGAATGAAACGTACCGAGCCTCTTTGGGATCATGCGGAACAAGTGGATCAAGAACAAACTGAGAAAACCCTCGTGTCTTCCATTCTGCAATAGCAGCTTTCATTGTTGCTGCATCTTTGTCGACCGTAACGAGCCCCTGCTTAAATCGCTTCTTAATGCCCTGATCGACTTTTGCGACCCATCGCCCCGGAGGAATCACCGGGACGTCCGACGTCTCGGTTACGATCTGTACACCTTTGTACGAATCCCCCAACAGGATCTTCTTCGCTTTATATTCACTAATCTTTACGCGCGCCATATTTAAAACTTCAGCGTGTATGGATTTGTCTCTTTCTGAACGAAACCGAGTTTTTGGTAGAGCATGTTCGCGGCTACCCGTGACGGACGTGAAGTAAGCGCGATCGATTTTACGCCGAGCTCTTTAGCAATCTCAATAGTTTTTACAACCAATTGTTCTCCTAGGCCCTGACCTCGATACACGCTGCTCACGACCACATCCTCCAAATGCGACACCAATTTCCCTACTTTAGGCATCAGATACAGTGTGGCAACTCCTATGATTTTTTGATCGTCGTTCACCGTAACCATGACAATATTCTGTTCTTGCAACAACGACTGCACGTTTTCAATTGATCCGCGAGGGGTGTTTTCACGTTCCGAATGCAGCTCCTGCATGAGCAGATTGAGCTGATCAACTCCATCCTGTGTAATTTCGGTACGTCTAGAGACAGTAATCATCGTTCGAGAGTACCGCTCAAGTCGCCTCTATGCAATTACCTCGTGCGTGCAAACTTATAGGTGTGTTTCGGATATAGCTCGATTGATAGAGTGCAACAT
Organism: Minisyncoccia bacterium; assembly: GCA_046594495.1. Taxonomy (GTDB): domain Bacteria; phylum Patescibacteriota; class Minisyncoccia; order Phycocordibacterales; family UBA2100; genus UBA10103. The sequence continues at coordinate 22,128 of JBKJSQ010000066.1, forward strand.
AGTCTCTTTGAGTATCTCTGCCTCCTGCATATCATCGCTACCGTACTGTGTATGAGTGAATAGTGTTGTTTTGAGCGCTTCGGCAGAAATATAACCGAGCGCAAAGAGTATGCGCGCGACCGAGACGATTTCAATCGTAGGCACTGCAATAACACTTGGCTGCATGAGTACGCGGTGTGCCTCGGCAAGAACATCGTAGAGATACTCATTCTTTTCTTCGCCATGCACCAATCGCTGCGTGAGTTCTGCGATGCGCGCGTATGCGGAAATGCCAGCACCTGAAACCGGAAGCGCATACGCGGTAGCACCGGCGAGACGCCAGCCCCGCTTCCCTTTTACAAGTGAGGCGCTGAGTCGCGAGAAATGCTGTGAGGCATATCGCATCTTTGATTTCTCGGAGCGAACCGAAGTAGCGCGGGCTCGCACCAAACCAAAATCCCGCGTCATCAATGTAATCGTTCGATCCGCTTCGCCGCGCTCAGTGGATCCAAGCACAATCGCTTCTGTATGATATTTCTGATACATCCCGTTAGAAACAGGAAGCGGAGCTTCCCGAAATTATGCATATTTGTAAATCGATCATAAAAATATTTTGTACGTCGCAAGTGCTTTGATTTCGTCTTCCGCTGTTTCTAACGGGATACATCGCTTCAATTTAGACCTCCAACGTAACGCGTTTCCTATCTCCTTCCATGAAGCGAATGACGCCTATGCGAGTTCCTGTTTGCAATTCGTCGGAATATTTCTTAAGAATTGCAATTTCTTCAGCCGTCGCTTCAATTATTGCCGCAACAACCACATCGTTCGGAGAAAGCTCCGCGCTTTTACGCGCACCCTGTAACAAGCGACGCACCTCTCGCACAAGCCCTTCTTCAAGCAGATCCTCCGTAACCTGTGTGTCGAGTGTTACCCCAACAGCATCTATAAACTGAACGTCTTTTACATTCACCTCATCCTTAATAAGCTCAAGATATTCGTTGATACCTGGTGTTTCCGGACCATAGACATCGGTTTTTCCGATACTGAGCGCTGCGAGCGGCTGACGCACATTGAGCTTGAGACCCTCCCGCTCCTTGAGTGCCTGTGTAACTATGAGCCGTGTTGCAAACATACGTGTGAGCTCCTGCCCCACATTCGTGTCGTGCGAAAGCATTTCGGGCCACGTTGTAAGGTGCACGCTCTCCTCGTCTTCACCTTCTTTTACCGCTTGGAACAGATACTCGGCGTAGAACGGCATGGATGGTGCCATCACTCGCGAGAGCGTGTGCAGCACGTACCGCAGTGTCGCAAGTGCCAACGTCTTGTCGTCACCATCCGTTTTATAACGATCTCTTGAGCGTCGTAGATACCACACTGACAAATCATCGATAAACAGGGCAAGCGGACGCGTTGCGGTATCAAGCTCGTAGGTCTCGTAGCCTGAAGTTGTCTCCCCCACGAGTGCGTTCACTCGAGCGATAATCCAACGGTCGAGCACGTGTGAACTCTTAAAATCCCGTACCGTTTCGTTCTCATATAATTTATAGAATTCGAGCACATTGTTCAAACGCCCGATGTTTTTCTTTACGATCTCGTCAACTCCGTTTTCGGAAAAACTCAGATTCTCGGCCTGCATCACGGGAGACGTGAGCAGGTACAGTCGCAAAGCATCCGCTCCGTATTTATTTACAACATCCATCGGATCGGGATAGTTCTTGAGCTTCTTTGCCATCTTCTTACCGTCCGCTGCAAGCACAATGCCGTTTACGATCACATGTTGAAATGTGTTTTTGCTAAACAGTGCTCCGCCGAGCACGTGTAGGTAATAGAACCATGCCCGCGTCTGATCCAATCCTTCCGCGATAAATTGAGCAGGAAACTGTGCATCAAACTGTTCCTTATTCTCGAATGGGTAGTGCCGTTCGCCGTATGGCATGGAACCAGAGTCAAACCAGGTATCGAGCACATCAGGAACACGTTTCATTTCATCACCACAGGAACACGGAACGGTAATTTCGTCTACGATATGTTTATGGAGATCGTCTACTTTTTTTCCACTCGCCGCTTCAAGTTCCGACGCTGAACCAAACACGCGCTTCGCTTTGCATGCTCCGCATACCCAAATTGGCATAACACTAGCCCAGAAGCGCTGTCGACTAATAGACCAATCGCG